>NZ_JBVGOY010000019.1:0-12050 GCF_058188655.1 Macrococcus sp. CoH-51_TC_04 | reverse complement strand
TTAAAACAGCACAGCTTAAAGGTGATCGGTTATGCTCACCTAAAACTTCAGACCATCGCAGATCATCTCGAAATCAGTAAGAAAACAGTCTATCGAACGCTAAAGAATCTTGATGCAAAAGGTTATATCACGAAGATTCACACTGTCAGTGGTAAACGTAAGAATAACGGCGCAAATGTCTATCGTATCAACACGTATACGCAATATGAAATCCTTAAAGAAAAAAATGTCCACGCTAAAATGTCCACGCTTAATCATGTCATTAAGACCGGAAAAGAGCTGTCGCAACAGGCCTTACAACATGTTCATGCAAAAAAGGAAACTATATTCTTTTTAAATCTATTAAATATCTTTTTAAGTAACAAGAAACGTTTAAATAAAACACATGCTAAAGTTTTATATCACAACATTAAAAACTCAGATATCCGTGTCAAACCGATGGAAGTGCCTGACGAAATTTACAACGTCGCAAAGCCCTTCTTTAGTGATGAAGAAATTCTGTCTCTTTATAAAATCATGCTGAAAGAAACCATCGGTAATAATATCTATGACACTGAAGACCACACTGAGATTATGACGTATGCGATAAAATCACTTGTTAAGGCGAAGAAAAAAGTCTATCACGGACAGAAATCTGAGATAAAGAGCGACAGAGCGTACTACATCGGGATTCTTCGAGAATATATCGCACAACAGTTCTATGTCTATCATGCTGTCATCTAGTTATGGAGTGACGGATTGATATTCGAGAGCATGTCGTTTCTGTAGCTTCTCGACACGTTCCAGGAAAAACTGCTCCGTTCGTGGTGTCTGGATCTGTTGCTGAATCTGATAACGGACATTGTCATAGTCATGTGCCGTAAGATTACTGTATTCAGAGATACTGAGATGTTCGAGTTGAAGCTTTTGGATGAGCCTGTCACCGATCTGATGTTCATACGTTGATAGATAGTCATTATGTTTATCCATGAGTGCCTTACGTTTCTTGGGGTCATCAATCTGACTGATTTTTTTCTGTGCGACTGAAAAATGTTGATGTGTGACATGCTTCTTCACGGTCGTATCCAGTAGTCCTTTGTCGACTAAGCCTTCCAGATAGGTCTCAGCTATGTTGGACTGCTGTTGGACTTTCTGTACATGTAGATGCGCCTGATAATAGGGCAACGGTGATAAAGGCGTCCATACACTGATGGTGAACCCTATGCCGAAGAGCATCACAGATAAAGGCAGTGTGAATCTTAACGATGCGAGATGGTCCTCAAGTTTCGCCGTCAATACGAATATTAAATAGAGACACAAAGCAACGATACAGATCGGGATGCCATAATAGAGGAATGTGAACATCCTAATGCATCCCTGTCATAAGATAATAGATGGTGAATATCACAAAGATCAAACTGATGATGACGGGGATATAGTTCAGGATAAGCTTTGTCCTGAGGTAGCTATGATTCAGCTCCGTCTGATGCATCTCTATTTCAGACCTCATCTCTCTCTTCAGATCCGTTAAGACGTCCCGTCTAAGACTTTCAGCGTTCAAGTCCACCACGGTCATGGCGTCGATCTTGTCCTGGCTGTGTTGGATGGTCCTCTGAAGTTCGGTCTTGAGTGTTCGATTTTCGTTGATGACCGTGCGCATCTCCTGTTTGAGTGTCTCGTTGTAGCGTTTCATCTCCTGCATCTCTGATACGAGCGTCAAGTACTTGTCGTGCATACTGTTGAATGCGATCTCTGCTTTCTGGTACTTCAACTTTAGCTGTACGACCTGCTGGGAGAGATGTGAATCCTGATTGTCGTTTAAATCGCTCATAAGATTCTCGTTCCTGCTCCAGTCCGTATTGGATTCCCTCGGCACCATAATCAACTCCTAAATTTTTTTCACGTATGATACGTTTCTTACCATCCCGGTCGATAAAGTCGTATGAAAAACGGGTCATCTGTTGCTTCTGATTGAATCTTTCCCTTATGTTGACACCTAGATCGGTTAGATGCGCCTTAAAGCGCTCTAAATCGAAATGAAGGCTATCCTTTGTTTTTTCGAATGCCTGATCGATTCGTGCTCTTAGATCATCTTTCCATATATATTCGCCTTTATCCTTGAGTTTCTGTTCTTTAATCGTGACCGATGTCCCACGTTCCTTATGCTTTTCAATGACGGGATAACCATGTTCCTGTACAACCGCATCATTGATGCGTTCGACGATCTTCTTTTCCTGATAACAGTGATACTTGTGGCCATCCTCTAAATTTACCGCATTAAACACGATGTGATTATGATAGTTGTCTGTATTGCCATGTGTATAGACGACGGCCTGAAAGCCCCCTCCGAGTGCTTCATTCAGCCGTTCGGCCAGTTCATATCCCATCTGATTCACTTCAAAAGGATCAATGTCACGGCCTTTAAAGGACTGTTCAATGAGATGTGCCTGAATATCCTTACCTTCGTCCTTCGCCTTGTTGAACGCTTTCCTCACGACACGAAATTCATATTCAGCGTTACTCGGATCACAGTTGATCCCAGACATTGCGATACACTTCTTCTCCTGTGTGTCCTTATCCTTACCATTACGCCCATATTTGATGGATGCCGTGGCACTTCTAGAGGATGCTACTTTAGTCTGTGCCATATCTGATGCACCTCATTCTGAAGTCGTTCAAATTCATGCTGAGATGCCTGAAATTCTTCTGTCAGCTTTTTAATCGCATTCAATTCTACAGAACCAATATAGGGTTCACGTGCTAAAGCTTTTAAAGCACGTGTCGATTGATTCATATTATTACCAACACGACTGATCTCTCCCGAAAGCTTTGAAAGAGGTGGTAAGATACTCTGAATATCCTCTGACTTCATCAGTGGACGATGAATCTTCCCTCCTAATGCGCGCGCTTTTAAATATGATGTGATGTTCAAGTTGGCACTTGAAGCTGTACCAGCGATCACATCATATTCATCTGCGTTCACTCGGAAAGAAATAATCTTTGATTTTTTCTTTGCCTCGCTCACTTGTTCGTCCCTCCATTCTGTAAAAAATAGCTCATATTCATTCGTCATTTTTTACGCCACTCCGTGCCGAAGTGATGTGATGTATCGGTTCAGACTGCTCCCTATTCGGTCGCAGACATTCACACGATTGTTGTAAATCCAAATGTCTCACTATTCGCTCGCATTTGAGATGAACAACAGCCATCACATCACAAGAACACAAAACATTTATGTCCAATTGTTCTGTCACGATGTTTATCTCAATTGTACTATAAATTGTACAAAAATGTTTTGGTCAAGCAGTGCGAATGTATACATTTGCTTCGCAAAGTATCATTCACCTACTTGTAAGGGAAAAGTATTTCCCTTAACCCTTTCGTTTTATATCATCGTCTATTTCTTCGAAATACACAGATGATATAAAATACAAAATCCATCCAAATATCACATGATGTTTGGATGGATTTTTGTAGAAAACCTCATCAAATTGATTTGAATATGATGACTACTTACGTCATCCTAATCCAATCAATTCGATACAAAAGATACTGCATACCAGTATCTTTTGTAAGACTGGTTATCACAGTTTAGCCCTTCGTTCTAAACTGTGATAACCAGTTCGTTAACCCCTTAAGATCACTCACGTGCCAGTAGCCTCTTGAATCGTCCATTGCATCCGCAATGCCATTCAGCGCCTTCTTTAATTGATTGAGTTCTTCCTGAACTGCATTCAATTTATTCGGATCAATCCCTGACTGATCCTTATGTGAAATGACATAATTTTTCTTAAATTCATCTAACGAGATAAATTTACCATTCTCTTTTCTTGGGAAGTCTTTACCAAAGACTTCTTTTAAGGTCTGAAGTTCTTTCTTATCTTTTTCACGCTTTTCTTTCAATAGCTGCTTCTTTTTTTCTTCTAACGCTTGTAGTTCTTTTTCATAATCAATATTTGTCATGACATATCCTCCTGATGTTTATCGTTACCCTTATTATGCCACTCATTTTTACGTGATAAAAAGAATAAGGTAAGCCACCTAGAAGAAATCATCGTAATTCGATATAATGAGTAAGCCGTCTTTACTTCCATAGGCGAGATCTTATGGAAGGAGGTGATCTCCATGGACTATATCCTTGTAAATATAGTTGCGCCGATTATTGTCGGTGTGGTCCTTGCGTTGTTTTCTCACTGGTTAGATCAGCGTAAGTCGTAAGACGGCATACCAGCACCTAAAAAACCCCCTAACTGTTCCAGCAGTCAGGGGGTTCGGTGTTTCCATGGAACTAATCCTTGTTAAGTCTATTATATATCATTCAGTTTTCTTTGTAAAACTAATCAATGACATAGACATACTTTACAGCATGTTTAAATATCGTAATTTCTCGTCCATCTTCTGTTTCAATGTAAATCTCATATTTCGCACCGAATAAATATGTTCCAGTCACAGCTTTGCCATCAAGGAAAACAACCTTAATCTTTTCACCTTTTTGATGATAAAAACCATATTTTCTTTTTTCTTCTTTAATTTCTTCAGACATTTAGTCACCCCATATAAATTAACTACTTATTTTAATTATAACGAATAATTGAATTTAAGAGTAATTTAAAAGGATAAAGATGTTATAATTTTAGATGGATAAGAGTATATAAAGGTACATAAGCTATCTACATAATATATCCGGTGAATAGTAAATAGCCTAAGTGGTTAATGGTAGGTAATTATTATTATATAGCACATAATAAGTGCATAACTAATGTTGATTTTTATGTACATAGATGTACTTAGCACTGCATAATTGAAATGGAGTAGTTAAATGATGAATTATACAGTTAAACAATTAGCAGATAAGTTGGAAGTTACTAAAGCAACTATCACAAATAATGCGAAAGCGTTAGATTTAGAATTAAAAAAAATAGATAATGTGATACAAATTGATGATAAACAGGCAGTTTTAATCTCTCAGCGTATAAATAAGAACAAACAAGCAAATAGTATGATTAATAAGGATCCAGAAGATGTTAGTGTATCAGGTAGTCAAACAGAAGAAAAAGATTCTAGAAATGATGATTTGGTCGAAATACTAAAACAACAAATAGAAGATTTAAAAAAAGATAAAGATGAATATATTAATCAAGTTAATAATTTAAATGGTTTATTAAAACAGCAACAAACACTTTTATCCCAGCAACAATCATTACAATTGCAGTCAAATGAAAAGATAAAAGCATTAGAGATAGAATTGAATGAGATTAAAGAAGATGTTATAGAAGCACAAACAGTGAATATAAACGATAAAGTGTATAATGAACTAAAAAATAGCGATGATAGGAATAAAAAAGGATTTTTAAGCAAATGGTTTAAAAAATAGTTTTTATATAGGATTATAGGAGTGAAGATATTGGAATTGAAACACCAATTGGAAATATCAAAAAAATTTTCATCAATGTATTTATTATAATAAAAAATACAGAAGAAAACATACTGATGTATTCTGTATTTTAATTATCAATTCTTTTACTTTTAGAGTATAATCTTTCTTTCCAATAGACTTTCGGTAATTTACTGCCTATTATATAGGCTGCAATAGGTTTTAATAAATCTTTTGCAGCTGCTTTTGCAGTCGTTCCTGCAGCTATATTTCCTCCTGTTATCATTAAACCTATTAATAAAGTTGTATTATTAACATCATTTTCTAAAGAATGCTTTGTGGTTCTCACATATTTATAACCATCTACTGATCCTGCTGGTGGCCCTGCTGCTGCTCGAGATAAAATATTCTTTTCATCCGTACTTGAGCTTAAGCGTCCGTCAATTTCAATATCATCTTTTCGTAATTGAGAAGGCTCTTCTATAACCACTTCAGTAGTTAATTTCTTATATGAAACAATACCATTCTTCAAATTTGTTACTACAATTCTTTTATTAGCTGAATCTAATACCAATTTATAAGTATCATTTTTCTTTTCATCAGTTACTATATTATAATTAGTGCCGTATTTCACTTCTGAACCATCTTCCATAATAATCTTATCGTTTGTATATGTTATATTATCAACAGAAAAATTTTGACTTTTTACAGATTGTTATGCTTCAGCATTTGCTTTTAATGGGGATATAAAAGTAGAAGTTAATAAAGAAACTGCTACTGTGGTAGTAATTAATAAATTAGTCTTATTTGTCACGGTTATCATCTTCCTTCTTATAAATTTTTTCACCTAAAGTTGTAAAAATAATATACAGAATGATAGCAATTATTGGATTTAAAAAATAAATCCATAGAGGTCTATCCACTCCTTCATGCATTGTACTTGCTAAATAATAATGAAAGATAAATAAAAAGCTAATAATAATTAGACTAGTCAAAATCTTATAAAATTTATAGGTCATACTTTCACCTCGCAATATTGATGACAATTTCCTTCGATGTTGAATAGATTACTTCACTATTCCTTTCTTTTTTCTTAGCCATTGAAATCTCACTTTCTTCCATGACACTAATTTATTTTTAAATAATGGATATTTCTTTAGATAAAATTAAAGTAATTAGTATAATGTTTCATTATATTTATATTTTATCACCTCTATAATTTATTTTTTTCAGTATACCTTAATAATTCTATTTATTACTGAATTTTTAAAAATTTAAGGTAAATTTAAGGTTGTACAATCATTCGCTTCATTCGTCTATTTAGTCTACAGTTATAATAATCAATTAGAATTCTATTATTATACTTTTAATTGAATAGTGCGTCTCTTTAAAAATTCATGTAACATAATGGTAATTTTGTTTCATAATAAAAAAGACAAACTCACTTTTAGAATTGTGAGTTTGTCTTCAATCTGAGATCTCTCCAGATCTTTTAAAGTTTATTATCTCTCTCTGCCAATTGTTGCTCCAATATTTCAATTCTTTTCTCAAGTTCTTTCTTCTGCAGTGCTTCTAATTCAATTCTACTTTTTGTTCTCTGCTTCATATTATTTAACAATCTTCTAATGAAAAGCCCTATTGTAATTGCAACCCAGATAATTATTAGACAAAAAACAATTAACCATATGATATCCATTGTATAAACCTCATTTTATTTTTTGTTCAATATATACTTTTTTTGTAACTTAGTCAAATAGAAATTACTTTTATATTATTTACATTATTTAAGGTTTAAATATTGAAAAAAACATTTTACTATATTTAAACCTTAAATAATGTAACACAATATGTATTATGTTACATGACAAACCCCGACACCAAAGGGGTTTATTTTTATGCCTGAAATAATGTATCATAGTGATATCAATACGTACATTATACGTATCATATAGGAGTGATTTGATGAACAGCGTGGAACCGATTAGAGATGTGAAAAAGATACAGGAGATGAAAGAGGCACTTGCTTATTATGGATCAGAACGAGATGTTTTTCTTTTTAATCTTGGGATTAACTGTGGCTTAAGAGTAAGTGACATGTTGGGACTAAAGAAAAAGGATATTAAAGACTATACAATCAAGCTGAGAGAGCAGAAAACCCGTAAACAGAAACAAATCCCCCTTTATCATCTAAAGGAGGATATTGATCGTTATATTCAGTTCTTGGATGACGAGGATTACCTATTTAAAAGTAATAAACTCGATTCTGGTGGTAATGATAAACCTATTAGTCGTGTACAAGCATACAGAATACTCAACCATTCAGCAAAAGCAATCGGTTTAAATGAAATCGGTACCCATTCGATGCGTAAAACCTTTGGTTATCATTACTATAAGAAAACAAAGGATGTCGCTTTATTAATGGATTTATTTAATCATTCTTCTCAGTCTGTGACTTTAAGATATATTGGGATTAATCAAGAAGTGATAAATAGCTTAATAAATGAGACGATGAAAGATATTTTTAATCAATTTTAACTTTCGCAATGTTATTTTCTATCTCTATGCATGTTCCAAAATCCTTAGAAAGAGAAATTAATCTTTTTAATACCTCGTTATTGTCTGTGATTCTTGGTGTTCCTTTTTCTTGTCTCTTTTTACTATATCCTAGTTCTAAAGGATATAAAGATAGCTCAATTAACTTACCGTCTTTCATCTTCCAAATAGGTAGTATAGATTGCCATGCTTCTTGATAACCGTCGAATCCCATTTTACCGTTGTTTGTTTTTTTATTCATTGCTTCAGAAACAGAAGATACATTTTTCAATCCTAACTTTTGAAAATATTCTGGTGGTAGAGTATCTACTGTATCTGTCTGAAAAATAAAATTTCCTAGACTATAAAATATAGGTTTCCCTTGATATATTTCAATGCCTCTAATAACATGTGGACCATGCCCAACAATTATATCTGCTCCATTGTCTATACATTCTTTAGCAAATTTCTTGATATAACAAGGTGGGGAATCTAAACTAATACCGTTAGATTCATGATTATGTATACTCAATATAACATAATCTGATTGCTGTTTAGCCTCTTTGATACTATTTATTATCCTTTCTTTATCTTCTTTATTAATAGTATAAACTTTTTCTGTAAATTCACTTTCTCTAAAAAGAAGTTTACTAAAAGGAGTATATTCTTCTGGAATCTTATGTAATAACCCTAGTTTTACCCCTTCTTCATAAAAACCATTAATATTCAATTCTTTTTCTATATTTTTCAATTGATTAATTTTGTCTTTAGTAAGATTATAGTGTATTGATACCCTTAATGGATTGATACCTGGACGCCCTTTTGTAGTACTAGATTGTTCTCCAGCAATCATATAATTATGAAAAGTAGATGTGAATGATATTAATGCTATTCTGGCATTATGTACCTCTAAATATTTGGCTTTACTCGCATCGAATAAATTTATTCCTGCACCGGCATGTACAAAATCATATTGTTCTAGGTAGTTATAGGTGCTGATTAACCCATTATAAGAATAATCCATCGTATGGTTGTTAGCCCACGATATTAAATTAAATCCTAGTTTTTTTAAATCTTTTAAAACTTTATGAGAAGACTTAGCCCAGGTACCACCACTTAATGCAGATGGAAAATTATCTTTATCCTCTATAGTGGTCTCCAGGTTTGTCATCTTAACATCTGCAGTATTTATAATCTCAGATAACTTATTTACATGTACATTTTCTTTAGATAACCTTCTGTTGATAAAACTATCCCCACTAGCACAAAAAACTACAATTTCTTCTGTCATAAAAATCTCCTTTTTAGTGAATATACACCGATAAATCAATCATAACTACATACTATTATTTCATATAAATATAATACAAGGTAACCGATAAACAGCTACCTTGTATTATTTATATTTTATTCTTGTTTAAATTTTATTTTCAAAATTAGTATAATTCACACTAATACTATCTACACTATTATTTTCACTTTAAATAATAGCCGTACTCTTTAAACCATAATTCATCTCTGATCTTTGCATATTCTTTTAATTTTTCTAGTTCGCCCTCTTTTTTTCCAAATCCTGCACTATGTGAAAGTATTCCATTAAAATAACCTTTACTGTCAGCAAAATAATTTTGGGGGTGTAACATATGTAAATGCCATACTTGATCAATAGATTTGCTAGGAGTGAAGGACATTCCAGGATTCTTTTTTATAATTCTCCAAAACATCTTATATTCCTTAACCATCTCTTCTATTTTTTCTGCAGATAAATTTTCAAAATAATTCCCATATAATTTACAAGCTTCTACTAGATTCAATGAAAATATAGGCATTTTTACATCAGTTTCTTCAATTACTTTTTCCATAAAAAAATTCCTCATTTCATAAAAAAGCAACTAACTTTAAATTAGCTGCTCTTATTGTATTTAGTTACCTTCTTGAGGTGTTACTTTTTCATCTGCCACTTCACCGATACATAATTCGAATGCCATAGTTACCCCTCCTTGCATGTGTAATAAGTACATTTTTTAGTTTAAAATAAAAAGTTCATACCGCCAATATTTTTTCTGAAAATTGTACAATTTTCAGAAAAAATAGTTTATAATTTTTAAAAAGGAGTTGTTAGTATGTTCAAGTCCCCTTTATTTAAGAATTAAAGTTTTATGTCTTTATGGATTGGTGAAACCATCTCTAGTTTAGGATCCCAAATATCTGTTATGGCTCTACCTCTAACAGCTATTATCTTTTTTGATGCAAATCAAATGGAGATGGGATTTTATCAAGCAATGTCCACACTACCTTATTTATTATTTGGACTATTTGCTGGTGCTTTAGTAGATAACAACAATAAAAAGAAACTTATTATGTACACAAACATACTTTCTATCTTATTGTTACTAATCATCCCTATATTCCTTTTTTGGGATATAATGACGATCTATATTTTGTATTTATTAATATTTCTGTTAGGATTCAATTCCCTGTTATTTGAATTATCTTTTTTATCTTATATTCCTAATATAGTTGATAATTCAAATATGGTTGAGGCAAATAGTAAAATCCAAAGTACTAAAGCTTTATCTAAAATGATTGGACCTAATATAGCGGGAATATTGATAAATATTTTCTCTGCACCTTTTTCTTTAATAATAAATTCAGTAATGTTCTTAGTGTCTTCTATTTTTTTCTTAAAAATTCCAAATAATGAAGAAAATAATAATAAAATAAACGTAAAATCAGAAATGTTCAAAGAAATAAAATACGGATTACAAATTATCTTTAATAATAAAGTATTATCTAGATTGTGCATTTCTACATCAATGATAAATTTTTTACATACTATTTTCAGTGCTATTTTTATGCTATTTTTATATAAAGAATTAAAAGTAGATGAATCATTTATAGGTATAGTATTAAGTGTTGGTAGCATTGGAAGTATTATTGCATCATTTTATTCTAGAAAAATTGCTACATCAATTGGAATAGGTTACTCAATTAATCTCTCACTATTTTTTATTACTATAGGCATGTTAATATTTTTTTTAGTTTCTAATAATCAAATTATTCCTATATACATAGTACTTTTGGGTCAGATATTGTTTAGTTTTGGTAATACCATGTATCTTATTAATCAAGTTACACTAAGGCAAGTAATTACACCTAAAGAAATACTAGGAAAAATCAACGGTAGTAGTAGATTTGTTAGTAGAAGTACTATGCCTATCGCTGGAATATTAGGTGGGGTAATCAGTTTAAAAATAGGTTATATTAATACTTTCATCTTACTTTTTATAGGATATTTATTCATTTCTATCTATTTATTCACTTCAAAATTAAAAAATATTAAAAATATTGAATCGGTTGAAATAGAAAATGAAAAAATTAAGAGATATTACAATAAATTAAAAGGAGTACAATTAAATGATAATTAGAGAAGCTTCTGAAATAGATGCATATCAATTAACATTTTTAATGAAAAATGTGGAAAAGACCTCTATGTATATGTTGATGAATGCAGGGGAAAGAAATACAAATGAAAATCAAATGAAGCACCTTATAACTAAAATCAAAAATAAAAGCAATTCAAATATAATAGTAGCTGAAATTAATAATGTATTAATAGGCTATTTATTTGTTATTGAATTTTCAGAAATTAAAAAGTCACACTCTGCATTTATAGTTTTAGGAATAGATGAGTCATATAGAAATAAGCGCGTTGGAACATCTCTTATGAAATATCTTATGCAGTGGTTTTCTAAAACTAGTTTAGTCAGACTTGAATTAAGTGTTATTTCTCAGAATAAAAATGCAATTAAACTTTATAAAAAGTTTAATTTTTTAATTGAGGGTGAAAAATTAAATTCTATACAGATTGATAATTGCTTTTATAATGAATTTTTAATGTCTCTTGTTAAAACACATTAGTTATGATAATTAATTATTATCAATTTTAATAAATAGGCAAATCAAAATAGGAAATTTCCTATTTTGGTTTGCTATTTATATGGAATAGTTATACAATTTAATTAACTTAATTGAACGTAAAAAGAACATTCAGCATTAATAACTGCTGCAAACAGTTATTAATCGCCTACCGATCGCGTACATCGGCAAACACTTTAGAATGTTCCTTAAACTCTTCTTATAAGATTATGTTTTAATCATACCC
>NZ_JBVGOY010000109.1:0-200 GCF_058188655.1 Macrococcus sp. CoH-51_TC_04 | reverse complement strand
TAAGGCAACGGTGATAAAGGCGTCCATGTACTGATCGTGAATCCTATGCCGAAGAGCATCACAGATAAAGGCAGTGTAAATCTTAACGATGCGAGATGGTCCTCAAGTTTCGTCGTCAATACAAATATTAAATAGAGACACAAAGCAACGATACAGATCGGGATGCCATAATAGAGGAATGTGAACATCCTAATGCATCC
>NZ_JBVGOY010000108.1:0-206 GCF_058188655.1 Macrococcus sp. CoH-51_TC_04 | reverse complement strand
TGTTTTTTTACAGAACGTTTTCTGTTACTTAAAAAGATATTTAATAGATTTAAAAAGAATATAGTTTCCTTTTTTGCATGAACATGTTGTAACGCCTGTTGTGACAGCTCTTTCCCGGTCTTAATCACTTGATTAAGCGTGGACATTTTAGCGTGGACATTTTTTTCTCGGATGATTTCATACTGTGTATAGGTATTGATTCTAAA
>NZ_JBVGOY010000107.1:0-210 GCF_058188655.1 Macrococcus sp. CoH-51_TC_04 | reverse complement strand
TTCAGCGTTACTCGGATCACAGTTGATCCCAGACATTGCGATACACTTCTTCTCCTGTGTGTCCTTATCCTTACCATCACGCCCATATTTGATGGATGCCGTAGCACTTCTAGAGGATGCTACTTTAGTCTGCGCCATATCTGATGCACCTCATTCTGAAGTCGTTCAAATTCATGCTGAGATGCCTGAAATTCTTCTGTCAGCTTTTTA
>NZ_JBVGOY010000106.1:0-217 GCF_058188655.1 Macrococcus sp. CoH-51_TC_04 | reverse complement strand
AAGTCATAGAGTGCATGCCATGGAAAAGACCGGCGTGTACTCTTTTTTCGTTCCTAAATACTAAAAAAGGAATGATAGAAATGACTTACATCATGAACGACTTTGAAAACAATTTTGAAACAATCATCGCAATGGATCGTACGGTTGAACGATACAACCGTCATCTTAAAAAGACGGAATACCGCATTTTAAACGTTTTAAAACAGCACAGCTTAAA
>NZ_JBVGOY010000105.1:0-217 GCF_058188655.1 Macrococcus sp. CoH-51_TC_04 | reverse complement strand
TTTAAGCTGTGCTGTTTTAAAACGTTTAAAATGCGGTATTCCGTCTTTTTAAGATGACGGTTGTATCGTTCAACCGTGCGATCCATTGCGATGATTGTTTCAAAGTTATTTTCAAAGTCGTTCATAATGTAAGTCATTGTTATCATTCCTTTTTTAGTATTTAGGAACGAAAAAAGAGTACACGCCGGTCTTTTCCATGGCATGCACTCTATGACTT
>NZ_JBVGOY010000104.1:0-229 GCF_058188655.1 Macrococcus sp. CoH-51_TC_04 | reverse complement strand
CATAATCAAAGCCCGTAGGTGTATGACCGCGCGACACCTGCTGCGCGCTCTTCGTCGGTCAACCCGATCCCGATATGGTAGCGGGCGCGGGCGTCCGGCTTCAAACCCTCGCCTACAGACTGGCATACGGCCCGGCGCGTGTCCCCGTCAACCGATGCGTGCGTAAAGCCCCACAGCGCAACGCATGCGTGCACGGCCCGCGCCGCAAGCCACGTGCGCGAGCAGTTAC
>NZ_JBVGOY010000018.1:0-12579 GCF_058188655.1 Macrococcus sp. CoH-51_TC_04 | reverse complement strand
AACATACTGAGTGAATCCCTAGGATTCTATATGAACTAGATTTGTCAGGGTGGCTAACTTGTAATTGCAATTTAGAAAATTTTATGTGATTAGAAATAGCGGATACATTTATAGAAAATGATTAATAACTCATAAAATATAAATTTTAAAATCTTAAATTATGTACCTTAATCATCAAAAAGACCTGCAAATTTATATTTTACAGGTCTTTTTCCTTCTTTATTGTTCCACAAGTTTCAGTGGTACTTTTACTTCTGATTTAATTTTCTTTCCATCTTTTAAATCTAATATTGCTTTAACTGCATCTTCACCCATCAGTGCGGGTTGTTGTGCAATGGTTGCATCTAGTTTTTTATTTTTGATAGATTTCATCGCATCGTCATTGCCATCGAAGCCAACGACGAGTATGTCTTTTGTACCAATTGCCTCAATCGCACCTAGTGCCATTTCATCATTATGGGCAAAGATCGCTTTAATGTCAGGGTGTGACTGGATCATATTTTGAGTGACATTCAAACCTTCTGCTCTATTGAATTTAGCTGTTTGTTTTGATGCTACTTCTAATTGTTTGTCAGCAACAATATGGAATCCCTTACCTCTTTCACGCGTTGCACTGGCACCAGGCACGCCTTCAAGTTCGCCGACACTTGCTTTTTCTCCTACTTGTTTAACGATGTATTCCCCTGCCATCTTACCACCTGCGACGTTATCAGATGCTATAAACTGCGTTACTTTTCCTTGTTCAACGGATCTGTCTAACGTAATTACAGGTATATCTTGTGTATTTGCATTTTGAACTGCTGAAGATATGGCTGCTGAGTCAGTTGGATTAATGATTAAATAGTCCACCTGCTGCTGAATCAAGTCATCGATATCGTTGGATTGTTTCGCTGAATCATCTTGTGCATCGACTACTTTAATTTTGAAGTTATTGTTCTTGGTTTCTTTTTGTATCGCTTCTTTAATGGAGACGAAGAACGGATTATTCAATGTTGATAAACTTACGCCAATCGTAATATCTTTGTTTGATTTATTTGCTTTATCTTCTTTTAGATATGCTGGTGGTTCTAGGCTGCATGCTGATAAAGTTAACAGAGCGATAAGTAATAATGGTAATATCCTTTTCATTGCTACACCTCTTTAGTTTTATTTTTTGCGATCGATCAATACGGCAATTAGAATTACGATACCTTTAATCACTTGCTGGTAGAAAGAAGAAACTCCTAATAAGTTTAAGCCGTTGTTCAGCACACCAATGATCAATACGCCGATTAATGTACCGAATATTCGACCCTTTCCTCCTGTTAGTGATGTACCGCCTAGCACCACTGCTGCAATGGCATCAAGTTCATATGATGTACCCGCTGTCGGTTGTGCAGAATTTAAACGTGATGTCAGTATGCCACCTGCCAGTGCTGCCATTAATCCTGAAATAGAGTAGATCAATATTTTGACTTTATCGACTTTAATACCGGAAATAAATGCTGCTTTCTCATTACCACCGATCGCGTATGTGTTTTTACCAAATACCGTTTTATGTAACAAGAAATATAGCACGCCAAATGCGAGTAACATTGTTACTGCAGGTACTGGGATCCCGAAGAAATACCCTTTACCGAATACCTGGAACCAGAAATTGTCTCCCAGATTTGTAATAGGGTTACCGTTCGTTACAACCAGTGTCAGTCCTCTGAAAATTGTCATCGTCGCTAACGTTGCAATGAATGGTGCCATCTTACCAAAAGTAACAAGTACACCATTGACGGCACCTAACAGTGTCCCGATCAATGCACCAAGACACAATGCTAACACTGGATCCACACCGCTTGTGATCAGTATTGCAGTCAGCGCACTGGATAGCGCAAGAATAGAACCGACGCTTAAATCAATCCCACCAGTTAAGATTACAAATGTCATCCCAAATGCAATTAATCCATTGATTGAAACTTGTCTTAATAAGTTTAAAATATTATTCGGTGCAATAAAGCCATTATTAAGTATTGTGATAATCACTACTAAAATAAGCAATCCTAATAATGGTCCTAAGCGTTCAATTAAACCCCTCTTTTGTAATGATTTACTATTCATTTAATTCGCCTCCTGTAGCGAGCGTCATTATTTTCTCTTGCGTGATGTTATCTCCAGTTAATTCTCCACGAATTACGCCTTCTTGCAGTACATATACGCGATCACTTAATCCGATGATCTCGGGCATTTCTGAAGATACCATGATGATTGATATGCCACGTTCAGTAAGCTCATTCATGAGATTATATATCTCACGTTTAGCCCCAACATCAATCCCGCGAGTAGGTTCATCTAATATTAATACTTTCGGTCCGTTACCCACCCATTTTGCAATCACGACTTTCTGCTGGTTCCCTCCTGAAAGCGAAGATACCGGTAATTCTTTGTTAGATTTTATGGACAATCTATCTTGCATTTGTTTGACAAATAATTCTAAAGGGTCATTTTTAATAACTCCAGATTGACTAAAGCTTCTAATGTTAGCCATGGTCATATTGTCTTTAATAGATGCATCGAGTACGAGGCCTTCATCTTTTCGGTCTTCCGTGATAAATGCAAGACCGTGTCTTATTGCGTCTCCCGGATTGTTGATGGAAACATTCTTCCCTAGTATCTTAACGGCTTTATCACCTTTATCGATGCCGAATAAGCTACGCATGATTTCTGTTCGCCCTGCCCCCATCAATCCACTGAAACCTAGTATTTCACCTTCCCTTAGATTGAATGAAATATTATCCATGCCAAATGCATCATTGGATAAATGATCGACTTCCAGTATCACTTCTCCTGGCTCCACTGTTCTGTCTGGGAACTGCTGATCCAGACTACGTCCCACCATCGCATGAACAAGTTCGTTATAACTCGTTGCATCCGTGCGTTTACGCATCACTGTTACACCATCACGCATGACGGTAATCTCATCTGATATCTTAAAGATCTCATCCATACGATGACTAATATAGACGAAGCTGACGCCTTCAGACTTTAATTTATCGATAAGGATGAATAATTTATCAATCTCTTTATCTGTAAGTGCTGCAGTAGGTTCATCCATAATGATGACCTTAGCATCAGTCATCAGTGCTTTTGAGATTTCAATCATCTGCTGCTCACCGATCGAACATTCACCTGCTAATTTATTGAGCGGCAAGCTGAAGTCAAGATGGTCAAATACTTGTAGTGCTTCTTGCTTCATTTTCTTTTCATCAATCTTGCCAAACTTATTTGTAATCTCTTTGCCGATAAATAAATTCTCAAGCACCGTCATCTCGGGCCATATATTAAGTTCCTGGTGAATAAACTGAATCCCTGCTGCTTCAGATTCTTTCGGCGACTTGTAATTCACTGTCGTGCCGTCTACAGTGACCTCTCCTTGATCTTTCGAATGAATACCGGATAAGATATTCATCAATGTTGATTTACCGGCACCATTCTCTCCCATCAAAGCATGTACGGTCTGATCATTGAGCACAAAATCTACACCTTGTAAGACTTTATTATCACCAAATGCTTTATGGATATTCGTCATTTTAATCATGAAAGCACCTCCTCTTAGAAATTAACACCACTTCTTAAAATAATATTTGCGTACGGCGTGGCTTCTCCTGTTCTTATGATGGCTTCCGAGTTTTCTGTCAGCGTCTTAAATTGTTCATGAGTCACAAAGTCATTCGGTATATCTTTCACTATACTGCCAACCTCTTTCAACACTGCTGGGTTGCTGTCCTTTATCTCCTCAGCTAAAGTGACGTGTTCAATGACCATGTGCCGTGCAACCTCGTCAACGACATCAATAAATGAAGGTAAGCCTTGTCTGACTGCGAGATCAATCTTCTGTACACCCTTTGGAACAGGCAACCCACAGTCAGCGATGACAATCGTATCTGTATGTCCTAAGTCACTTAACACTTTAGAGATCTCACTGTTTAACGTCCCTGTCTTATACATCTGTCATCACCGCTCTATAGGGCATACCGCCTTGTGCACCTAAGCCCGTTACAGAAATACTCGCCGCTTTATTTGCAAATAAGATCGCATCATCAAGTGCCATCCCTTCACTTAATGCCACTGCAAGTGCACCGTTAAAGGTATCACCGGCGCCTGTTGTATCCACTACGTCTGCTTTAATACCTGGCACATTGACAAGCTGACCATTATAAAATACGGCACCTTTGTCACCTAGTGTTACGATCATCTTGTTCGGATAATCTTGGATGACCTCTTCATAGTCTTCACCAAACAACTCTTTCACTTCCGTTTCATTAGGCGTGAAGTAAGTCACCTTCTTCAAATAATCCAGTTCGATTTCTATAAATGGTGCCGGATTATAGATTGTCGTTAACCCAAGTTCATTACACTTATCAATGGTGAACAATATGACGTCTTTAGGAATCTCATTTTGGAGTACCACTATCGCATCTTCTGCGGCCTCACTCAGAACTTGTGCGACTTGATGAGTTGTCACGGCAAAGTTTGCACCCGGCACGACGATAATCGAGTTATCATCTTCTGATAATGTAATATGTGCCGTCCCACTCGATACATGTGTAACCGATTCCACATTGGATACATCAACGCTATTCTCTCTAAAGTTTGCTAAGATTTGCTGCCCAAAGTCATCCGCTCCTACAGCACCGACCATCTTAACCTTACCACCTAGACGACTCGCACTTACCGCCTGGTTAGATCCCTTCCCGCCGGTTGTCATAAAGAATGATTCACCTAATATCGTTTCACCCTTCAGCGGTCGTCTGTCACTCTTAACCACTAAATCAATCGAAGCACTACCTATCACATAAATCTCACGCATTTTATTCACTCCTTGTACTTTTTCTTTCAACTATGCTTACATCTATCTTTATCTCTTTTTTTACTTGCTTACCATTCAGCAGATCAATCAACTGCTCACACGCAAGTCTTCCTAGTAAATATGAAGGTTGCCTTACCGTCGTTAGACTCGGGAAATACGATGCACTGATTTGTATGTCATCATAACCCACCACTTGAACATCACCCGGAACGTTGACACCATTATGCTGTAGCAGCCCCATGACTTGGATCGCGATTAAATCGTTATAGCAGATAATCCCGTCATACGCCTTATACCGTATCTGATCCAGCAACGCATGACCGACACCCTCACTATTCAACTCAAGGGTCTCAAAGACAGCACCACTCTCTTCAAGCGTGTGGATCGCACCCTCTAGACGATGCTTGAAAGAACTAAACTTCATATTACCATTGATCACTAAAATGTTTTTACAGCCATTATCCAGCAAACATTCCGCCTGTAACACGCCACCTTTATAATGATCCGCTTCAACAGAGTACTCTGTCTCACCGATACGGTCTAACATCACATGCAGCATCTTTGAAGATTGAATATACTGTAACGCATCCTCCCATACGAGCGCAGAAGAAATCAAACCGACACAGTTATGCAGCCGGAACGTATCAATATATTGACGCTCCTTATCCCGATTCTGATCACTGTTGCCGATAACAACATGAAACCCTCGCTCCAGCGCCGCATCCTCAACCCCACGCGCCACCACAGTGAAAAACGGATTGCTGATATCCGGCAACAATAAACCGATAATCTTCGATTGTTTCTTATACAGCGTACGTGCCGTTTCATTAGGCTTATACTTTAAAGACTCAATCGCTCTATTAATCTTCTTCAGGGTATCCTCGTGCACATACCCCGAGCTATTCATCGCTCTAGATACCGTAGCAACGGACACACCCGCTTCTTTCGCCACATCTTTTATCGTCGCCATCCTAACTCTCCTCACGTTGTGTAACCGATTACATAAAATATATCACGAAATGAAATCGATTACAATGATGTTTGTTTTTTGTTTGATACATGTAATATATTGATAGCGTTGAACGCTAATATGAAGAGAGAGAAACGCCATAATTGAAACCCAGAACCTTGTTTTGGGTTTCAATAGATATTATTTTCAAGTATTTTGAGGTACTATTATTTTAATGGTAATTATAATTCACTTTATCAAAAATAAAAGGATTGAATTTAATGATCGACAATAATCAAAGTAAATTAAATAAACTTGCAAACCTTCTGAAAGATCGTCAAGCTTTTGATTCTATTAATGAATACACGTCTAACTTCAATGTTTTCACTACTTTAGGAATTAAAAACAATGAACTTAAACATAGTAATATGTTAGCGTTCTTATTAAATCCAGATGAAAAACATGGATTAGATGACGAGCTAATCAAACACTTAATCAACTACTACATCGAGCAATTTCTACCGAATAAAGAGGTAATAAGTTTATTACTGAAAGATTTTAAGGATGCTTATATATTAAGAGAATATAAGCATATTGATTTATTAATTGTATCAGAAGCTTCAAAGATTATTATTGCTATAGAAAATAAAATATGGAGTTCTGAATCCAATGATCAACTTAATAGATACCAAGAAACTCTAAGAAACGACTTTCCTATAAATGAATACAGCCATTATTACTTTTTCCTATCTCCTTATGGCAGTGAAGCTACTAATAATGATTGGTATAACATAAGCTATAGTGAAATAATAAATTTTATAGAAAAGTCATTAATGACAAAAAAAGATAGTATAAATGATTTTATGGAAAGCTTTATTAATCAATATTTAGATTTATTAAGGAGGTACATCGTGGGAGATAAAGAATTAGAAAGCCTTTGCAGAGAAATATACAGTAAACATCGAGATGCCTTAGATTTAATTTTTGAATATAAACCTGATGTTTACTCAGATGTGTCAGATTATCTTCAAAATTTCATCTCAAATAATGAAGATTTATATTTAGATGGATCAGGGAAAAAATTTATAAGATTTCTACCTAAATCACTTAATACCGAAATAATTAAATGCGGTGAAGGTTGGACAGACTCAAAAAATATAATTCTATTTGAACTTGATAACTATAATAATAGATTAGCTATTTCATTAGTGCTTGGCCCTGGTGATGAACAGTTTAGAACGAGTATTTATGAATTCGCCAAACAATCAAAATATTTGAATCCTAAAAATGTTCTTTCAAATCAGTACAGTAAACTTACAAAGTTACATTATCTCATTACAAATTATGATAATGTTGAATTAGAAGTTTTACCTGAGAAATGTGTGCAAGCATTTATAAAATATTTAGAAAATGACATGAAATATATTGTTGCAGAATTAGAAATCTTTTTAAGAGAATATCAAAGTAAGTTTCCTAAATAACATGGTCGATTTTAAAATTAAACTAGACAACTAAAAAAGCCTTCTGTGCTAAACTCAATATGTGTTTCCGACCAAAGAAAACATAAGGAGTTAGTACAGAATGGCCTATAAACATCTTAACACGGATGAACTCACGTTCATAGAATCATATTATCATCAAAATCTTTCGGTAAAAGAAATCGCAAAGAGATTGAAACGATCAAGACAGACAATTTATAACGTAATAAATGCACTTAAGACAAGTATAACTGCACTGGAATATTGCCAAGAGTATAAGAAAAGAAAATCAGTCAGCTTATATTCGAAAGAAAGTAGCCGATGGCTGGACACCTGACACCATTATTGGCAGAGGTGAACACCCGATTGATTGTTCTGTAAAAACCCTTTATAGCATGTTTAAGTAAAACGTCTTTGCAGTACAATCTTTACCTATGAAAGGTAAAAGGAAGCCAAATGGTCATTGCGAAAAAAGAGGTAGACAGGCTTTCAAAAGACACATTTCTGAAAGAATAGAAGAGTTTCCTTTCTTCTTTCAAGAATTTGGTCATCTTGAAGGTGACACTATCGTTGGCCGTAATCATGGGAGTGCTGTCATAACCTTAGCAGAAAGAATCTCTAATATGATTATCACTATACGACCTCAAGGTCGCAAGGCAGATGATATTGAAGATGCTCTTCACTCTATGTTTTAAGCTTTACCTTCTCATATATTTAAATCGATTACTTTTGATTGTGGTAAGGAGTTCTCCAACTGGAAAACAATCTGTAACCGACACGATATCTCAATATTCTTTGCTGACCCCCGACACTCCATCGTATGATCATTCTAACGGGATACTTAGACGCAGTGGATTAGATAAAGAATTAGACTTCAATTCAGTCACTGATGATTATATCATTAGTGTTGCTCAAAATATTAATCATTGTCCTAGAAAATCGCCGGGCTATAAAACACCATTGGAAGTATTCATGAGTTTCATCGAAGATGAGAAATTGTCTAGCTTATTTTGACAAACGAAAAAGTTATAAAGCCTCACCCTTCATAACTTTTTTAAATTCTACCCTCTCATCTTCCTATACAACTCATCCGCAATTAATGTATACACTGTATTGTAGTATTCCTGATCGCCACCAACTAATTTTTCGAATGCTTGTTGATTACCGAGGTATTCCTGCATTACTTTTTTCATAAAGATGTCTTTAAATAAGCTATCAACGAACATCTCCTTACTGTTGTTCTTCGCCATATTAATCACTTTGGCGTCTGGATCTTTCTCAAATGCTTTATATAGGTTCTCAATTATTACTCTATCTGCTTCTGTAAAATCATCTGGAAATCTTTCATTTACTTTCTGAATTATTTCATCTAATTGCTCTTTTTCATCAGGTGGTTTAACTGCTGTGTTAATTTCTTCAGGATTATACAGTTCTCCTTCTTCTGCTACTAATGCGATATCGCCTTTGAAGTCTTTATGTAACTTATAGAACTCTAGTTTAACTTTATCCGCAATATCAACACGTTCACGCTTTTCTTTAGGAATGAACTTAATCAGATAGTTTGTATAGATGCTTTCTTCTAACAATTCCATATCAAATGTACGATCTAATTGTGAAATATAGTTGTACCATTTATTGAAATTACGAAGTGTTATTCTAAAGTCAGCCTGAACATCTGGTGCCATATCCATATATCTATCTAGAGCAGGCTTAAATGAACTTGAAATACGTCCTAGTAGTCGTTCATCTTGCTTCTTCTGCGCTTGTCTTATTAACTTAATTACATGAGCAACATCTTCATCATTATAGACATTGTACTTTCTCAATTTATTCTGGGTATCATAAATAAGATTGACGTTGATTTCATTCTTTAAATTCGTCTTTTCATAGAATGGTTGGAATGCTTCTGCAATGTCTTCTTCAGAATTCACAAAGTCCAGTACAAACGTATCCTTCTTTCCTGATGTTGTTCTATTCAATCGTGATAATGTTTGCACTGCTTTAACACCTTTTAATTTTTTATCTACAAACATTGTATGAAGTAAAGGTTCATCAAAACCTGTTTGATATTTCTCGGCTACTATTAGAATATTAAATTCTTCTCCATGGAACGTTTCTTTTAATTGATTCTCACTTACTCTTTCACCTGACTTAGTTCTATTCAAGCTTGGTTCTGTATAATCATTACCATCTTCATCTGTCACAGTTCCTGAGAATGCAACTAATGCCGCTACATCTTTATAGCCTTTCTCATTAATATACTTTCTGAATTCCTGCAAGTATCTAACAGCATGTAATCTTGATGGTGTAACGACCATCGCCTTTCCTCTACCATCAATTGAACGTCGTGTCACTTCTCTAAATTGTTCTATTATAACTTCTGTTTTCTGACGGAGCACCCAGGGATGAAAAGATTGATACTTAGCTATCGCTCTAACTGCTTCTGTCTTCGGTAGTTCTGGGTTATCATCAATTTCTTTCGCTATTCTATAAGAAGTGCTATATGTCATGTAGTTTTTAAGTACATCGAGTATAAACCCTTCTTCAATCGCTTGTCTCATACTATAAACATGGAAAGGTGACATCGTACCATCTGGATTCTTCTTACCGAACATTTCAATCGTCTTCTCTTTTGGTGTTGCAGTAAATGCAAAGAAACTTAAGTTTCTATGTCTCCCTTGAGTAAGCAAAGTTTCTACCAGATCGTCTTGCCCATCATTAGTCGTTGCTTCAATATCTTCTTCAATCTCTTTATATTCTTCAAGTGAAGCTTTCTTATCAGCTAAAGCAGCTTTGAGTTTCTGCGCACTATTTCCTGTCTGAGAAGAATGCGCTTCATCAACAATTACTGCAAAATTACGTCCACTCATCTCATCTACTTCTTTATAGATAACCGGAAACTTCTGCAATGTTGTAATAATAATTTTTCTACCATCATTTATCGCAGCCTTTAAATCTTGAGATGTCTTCTTATCTCCAATTGTCTCAACTTGCCCTGTCGTATGGTCGAAACTCATAATCGTATTCTGCAGTTGTCTATCTAAGACGGTTCTATCTGTAACAATAATAGTGGAAGTAAAAATAGGTTCGTCTTTACTGTTATGTACAGATGATAGATGGTATGCAAGCCAGGCAATACTGTTCGACTTACCAGAACCAGCACTATGTTGAATCAAGTAGTTCTTACCACTCCCTTCAGCCCTAACATCAGCAACTAATTTTTTTACGACATCAAGTTGATGATAACGCGGGAAGATCAATGTTCTTTTTGTAATCTCTTTATCTCCTTGTTTTTCTTTCTTAATCTCAAGATTCATAAATCTTTGAATAATATCCATTAAATTATCTCGTTTAAGAATATCTTCCCATAGATATGCCGTCGGGTATCCTTCTCTTGATGGATTGCCTTTACCACCAACATTCCCAGGACCATTTGACCCTTGATTAAATGGTAGGAAGAACGTCTTTTTACCACTTAGACGAGTCGTCATATAGGCTTCATAATGATCAACAGCAAAATATACAAGAAAACGAGTGTTAAATTTAAACACTAGTTCCTTAGGATCTCTATTCTGCTGAAACTGAACTTTTGCATGCTCCACACTTTGCCCTGTATACTGATTCTTCAATTCAAGTGCTACTAGAGGAATACCATTTATAATTAGAACCATATCTATCGAATTATTATTCTTCGCACTATACTTAAACTGACGCACAACATTGAAACGATTCATTTCATATAATTTCTGTGTTTCGTAATTCAAACTCGAAACAGGCTTAAAATAAATCACTCTAAAAGAAACGCCACGATCCTTAAAACCATGACGTAACACATAAAGCATCCCCTCAGCATTCACCACTTCATTAAAACGCTTATAAAACTTATCAGGGGCATCGCTTTTAAAAATATTCTCATAACGCTTCCAAGTTTTAGGCTGAGTTTCTTGAACAAAACGAATCAAAGTATTTAAATCAATACCTTTAGAAGCATCAAAATGAAGATGACTGAAAGTACAAGCATCCCAGTCACCATGCTCAACTAAAGAAGTCTCAATATCCTGTTCAAAACGGATTTCCTTACTCTCAATCATTTCATTTCTCCTCCTCTCCAACTTCTTTCTTGCCAGTAACATATTCGTAGATTAAAGATTTTTTGTAAGATTCGTATTCATCTATAATATTATGTTTCAATTCAATTAAAGCATCTATGTTATTCATTTTCCTATTAAGATATTTTACTATTTGTTTTTGTTCCTCAATTGATGGAACTGGCAAATATAAATTTAAGAATGTAGTTGATTGAAGCCTCCATCTCCCTAAATTTGAGACACCTTGCCCCATACCGTAAAAAATTTTATTTTTATAAAGCATTTGAAAAGTATATAAAAAGTATTCATTATAAGATTTACTATTATTGATAGTGCTAAATACTCTGTAATCTGGACTTGTAACACCAGTATAGACAGAATTATCTATCCACCCCGTAAGTAAATCCATATGATTCATAACAAAATCTGCAGGTTCGACTAACTGATATTTACTATAATCAGAAGACATTTGCCCTGCGTTTACGCTAGTATCTTTAATTTTCAATCCTTTTTGAGTAACTGATAAAACCTGATAATCGTTGTTACCTACAATTCTTTTTCTGATTTCAAAAAGTCTCTTTAACTTATTAACTTCCCAATCTTTCGGAATCTCACCTATCCACTCAATCCCACTATCTTTCATTTCAACATTCTTATCCAAACCTTTTGTCACCACTTCAGTAATCAGTGACTGTTTGTATTTCTTAAGTTCTTCGATGGATTGTTCGGTTTCTTTTATTATCTTGTTAATTTTTTTAGTCTTATTTGAAATCTCGCTTACTATCATTCCTTGATATCGAAGACTTGGTAAAGGAACTTTAGCTTGCTCCATTGCTCTCATGCCAACATTAACTTGTGTATTTTTTGTACCTAAATTAATCACTTGTTTTAAATAACCATCAGTTTGAAATACAAAATCTAAAAACTTATTATTAATAATTTTATTGGTCTTTATAACTGCTATAGGAGACCATACCATAAAATCTACTTTATCAATTATTGCAGTTTTACCTATTGAAGCAGATTTAGTAAATAAAATGTCTCCCTCCTGTAGGTTTGTTTTAATATTATAATTTTCAGCATCAACTTTCGATGGTAAGTTATACAATCAAGTTAGCCACCTAAGGTGGAAGATACATTAATGGTTTATAAAAAATACGCCATGACGAATTCATGTTAATATTGTAGTTCTCACACCGACAATAAAGGAATGAATTCGTATGACGC
>NZ_JBVGOY010000103.1:0-232 GCF_058188655.1 Macrococcus sp. CoH-51_TC_04 | reverse complement strand
CTCTTCCACCGTGTATAGCGGGTTTTCCCAGAGTTCGTTCATCGCACGGACTTCCCACGATAGGAACCGTCGTCGATGTCATGGAACCGACGCGGCTGCGGTTTATCAAACCAGCCATCGAGATAAGCGAAACTGGCAATAATGCAAATCGCGCTCAGGGCCCCGACAGCGACGCCTGAACAGAACACGAATTCCTGCGTTACTTGAAACATATCGCCTCCAGATGTGAGAA
>NZ_JBVGOY010000102.1:0-233 GCF_058188655.1 Macrococcus sp. CoH-51_TC_04 | reverse complement strand
ACCCCGTGCTGTACGCGGGTTTCTGGCGGCTGGTCGAGCACTACGGGGTCACCGCGATGAGCGCGGTGCCCACCGTGTACGCGACCCTCGCGGACCTGCCTGTGGATGCCGACATCTCGTCGCTGCGCACCCCGATCGTCGGTGCGGCCCCGCTGCCTCCCCTGGTCGCCGCGGGGTTCGCCGCGCGCACGGGGCTCGAGCTGCGCGAAGGGTACGGGTTGACGGAGGCGGGC
>NZ_JBVGOY010000101.1:0-233 GCF_058188655.1 Macrococcus sp. CoH-51_TC_04 | reverse complement strand
CATAGTCCTTCATCTTAAATTACAGAGAGCGCTATTGTCAATGAGGGTGAACTTTTTGGAGAAGGCATAAAACTCCACCGTAGGGGTTGAACTTTTTACTCATGTATAAAACTTCACCTTATGGGGGTGAACTTTTTGGAGAAGGCATAAAACTTCACCGTAGGGGTTGAACTTTTTGTGGGCCTCATAAAACTTCACCCTAGGGAGAGTGAGATTTTTAGGCAATCCCTAAA
>NZ_JBVGOY010000017.1:0-19027 GCF_058188655.1 Macrococcus sp. CoH-51_TC_04 | reverse complement strand
ACCTCCGTATAAATTCATTTTAATATGAATTCAACGAAAGTGTTTTTATTTTACTCCCATATCATGGGGTTAGCGCACCAGACCGGGGGTGGTGCTTTATTTTATATAGTCATTGAAATTTTGTACATTGAAAGGAAATTTATCTGCTTCAATATTATTTTTCAGTTCTTGTAAAGAAACGAGTGCGAAATTTGTCAGTTGAAATGGATAGTTGAACTTTGCACTATTTTCCAGGAACATATCGTTATTTCTAAGGATCCATTCGTCACTATCTGTCTTCACATAGTCTAGATCTAAGTCTAGATAAACAATGTTCCCATCTGTATCGCGCTCACAAGGAGAAGAAATGTTACAAAATATCTTGATCGGCTGATAAGTCTTATCTAAAGCGATAGAAACAGAATATCCGTGGATTTTTGAAAGAAAATGGAGCGTTTCATATTGCAATGGAATATCAATATTTCTAATAAAGTGTCGGAGTATTGTCGTTTCATCACAGATGACAAGAAAGTATTCATCTGTTTCTTTTATCAGGGTACCTTCTACCTCGATGTGAGGTCGATGTGGATATTTGTGGGATTTAATCTTTAACTGTTCCAACAATGAACCTCCTTATCTTATTGTGAAGTACAAATCCAATTATAATATGAATTGTAAGCCTTTGCATAGTGAGAGGAAGAATATTTATAAAGTATTGGTAAACATTTACGAAACTTTAAATGAGCTGTAACACGATTCTGATAACTATCTAGTAATATTAGTGGAAATCGTAAGAATGATACGTAATCGTTTGAAAGTACGCAGTATAATGAGTAATGTACAGGTATTTATGGAAGTAAGGGAGCAGTATGGAACGTTCGATCGTTATATATGGGTACCTCGGTGCAATTGGTATCATTCAGGATAAACTGAAATAGAATAAATAAAAGTGCTGAACCTATGGGTTCAGCACTTTTTATCTTTTGATAGTATAGGCGAGTACGATACAAATCACTGCTAAACATATTGAAACATAAGGTGTAATCGCAACATCAAAATTATTGATAATGATGCCTCCAATAAGTGCACCAAATCCTATACCAGCATTGAGCGCACTCATATTCCACGCCATAATACTGCTGGAATCTCCTTTAACCTGTTTAATAATCCCGATTTGAATTGCAGGGTTCGTACTCCATTCAAATATATTCCAGATGAGCATCACGATAAGTAACAATGCAAATACAGGTAATGATAATTTAAATAGAAAGATAGACAACGTATACATCGTTAATGCGATCAATAACCATTTTCTGCTGCCCATTTTATCAGCCATTCTGCCGCCGAAGCTCGTGCCTGCGATACTTCCGATACCACAAACAAACAGTAGAATCGAAACTTGTTCTAACGTATATCCTTCATTTAACATCATCGGACTGATGTAAGTGAATACAATATAATTAGAGGCTAATATAAAGAAGGTGATACCGATATACTTTGCAGCTTCTTTCGGATAGAGCAGTTTTGAAGATTTATCTTCATCTTCTGATGTCTTAATTGTATTAGGAAGCTGGAACATTAAGAGGATTGTTGCAATAACACTTACAAGTACAATCATCCAGAATGTTGCACGCCATCCGAGCATTTCACCGAGCTTTGTCCCTATTGGAACACCGAATACATTTGCACCGCTAAAACCGATATAGACAAGACCGAGCATCTTACCTCGCTCTCGGGGGTCACTCAAGATTACAGTAAGGGCAAGCAACTTCACGACAATGATACTGGATGCTGCTGATGCGATGATACGCCCAATTACAATAATCCAGAAATCGTTACCTACAGCATTGATTATATTACCGATAATAAATATGATCATGCTGACTAAGAGTACCCATTTTGGATTGTAGCGTTCAGTAAGTTTGACGAGTATTGGACCGCTAATTGCTACTGTAAATGCATAGATCGTGACAAGTTGACCGGCAAGTGCGCGAGAGATATGCAGATCATCGCTAATCAAAGTGAGAATACCCGCAACGACGAGTTCTACCATTCCCACTACAAATACGCTAAGTATAAAAGTAAAGAGTTTGAATTTTGACATAATAGATCCTTTCAATGTTTGAATGCATTAAGATTATACCAATATTTGATAAATTAAACACGCATAAGAAATTAAAATAAAATATTCAGATAAACGGTATTGTTCATTGTCAATTGTACGAAAAAATTGCATAATGAAGATGAAAAGGTTTTCATAATTGGAAGGAGTGGTCAAGATGATTAGACAGATTACACAAGTAGACCTACAAGATGCCGTTGACCGCATAGCAGAAATTTATTTGACAAACTTTAACGACCGTAGACCGTTAAGGGAAATGAGCAATGATATTTTAAAACTGAGTGAGCATCCAGGATTTAGATGCTTTATTAGTACACAACTTGGGACAATCGATGGTTATTTATACGGTTATACGAGCGGACGCGATCAGTTTTATAGACAGTTACTGGACCAGTTTTTGTCACCCGCACAGCAAGGAATGCTTGATGGTGCATTTGAAGTCGTTTCTATCGCTGTAGATAAGCACTTCCATAAGAACGGGATCGGTACACAGTTATTAGATGCACTGCCACCAGGAAAGTACTATTTAACGAGTGATGTACATGATATCGGTGCCAATGCATTCTATTATAAGAACGACTGGATACTGCTCAAAGGAAATATGTATTTACATCCTAATATACCGCATAAGAATTTATATTATAAAGAAATAAAATAGCAGCTAGAAGTGTAAAAAAGCCCTTATAGAAGATACGCAGGAGTGTAAATTTTATGAGGACTTTTTTATGAGATAACGCTTATATGAATGTAAACAAGACACTTATGCGTATAAAATGAAGAAATGTTTTAAAAGATTAGAAGTATAAAAGATAAACGATCGGAAATTCTTCTTTTCGTACACTACCTTATATGCTAAAATGAATAAATATTAACTTTTGCGTATAAAAAATGGAGGGTATTATGATGCATTCTGATAACAAAACGGGTAAGATGGGGCAGTTTAAATTTATCATTCCTAGTCTTATCGGTATATTCTTATTTTTAACGCCACTCAATGTTGAAGGTAAGACGAGTTTGCCCGTTGCAGTTTTAGCAAAGTGGCTGTTATCGACTCTCGGTAATTTCACACCAACTTTAATCTTCATCGTTATTATTCTTTCTACGTTACTAACATTTTACTTTAGTTTTATTAACCATCCGAAGACGAGTTATTTCAAACAACTGTTCGAGGTGAACTGGATCTGGTTTATTATTCGTCTTATGGGTGCCATTTTTGCAACCATTGTCTATTTTAAAATGAAAGTCCCATTTGTTAATACTGAAAATACAGGGCAGCTCATATATAGTGGATTATTACCGACACTAATCGCTGTATTTTTCTTTGCGGGATTATTTCTGCCATTTTTAATGGACTATGGATTACTGGAATTTCTTGGACCGATGTTCTCTAAGGTGATGCGTCCCCTCTTTACATTACCGGGACGCTCTGCAGTGGATAATTTAGCTTCATTTATTGGAGATGGGACTGTAGGCGTTATGATTACATCTAAACAATATGATGGGAATTTCTATACGAGACGTGAAGCAACAGTCATTGCGACAAGCTTCTCCGTTGTGTCAATCACGTTTGCGATAGTTGTATGTGAACAGATTGGACTAATGAATCACTTCTTCTATTTCTATGGAACTGTTATTGTGTCATGTTTAGTTGCAGCGATGATTATGCCGCGTATTTGGCCGTTATCGAAGATTCCGGATCATTATGCTGATGGAACGACTGAAATTAAAGAGGAAGTGATTCCTGATAATCATAATGTCATCAGCTACGGGTACGAAAATGCGACTAAGACTGCAATTAAAGCACCTGGATTTAAAACATTCTGGTACCAAGGATTTAAAACAGTAGGAGATATGTGGTTTGCGGTACTACCTGTCGTAATGTGTATCGGTACAGCAGCAACAATCACTGCTGAGTATACACCGTTCTTCCAGTGGATTGGAATGCCGTTCGTACCTTTATTAGAGTTACTTCAGATCCCTGATGCAGTTGCAGCATCTCAGACAATATTGATTGGCTTTGCAGATATGTTCTTACCTTCAATACTTATTACAGATTCTGAATATGATCTTACACGTTTTGTTATCGGTGCGCTAAGTATCTCTCAGCTGATTTATTTATCAGAAGTGGGTGGTGTTATATTAGGCTCTAAAATACCGGTAAGCTTACCTAAGCTATTTGTCATCTTCTTGATGAGAACCATCATCTGTTTACCGATTATCGTGTTAATGGGACATTTACTATTTAGTATATAAAAAGGTCGTGACACGAGTGCTCAGACACGAGTGAAATCGCGAAAAGATTGCAAGAAACGTTCTTTGTTTCAAGCAATCTTTTTGATTTTGTCGAAGAGTCTGCTCGTGGAGCGCCGTCAAAAAAAAGGTCGTGACACGAGTGCTCAGACACGAGTAAAATCGCGAAAAGAGGACAGGAAATGCTTTATTTCCTGTCCTCTTTTCTATATATAATGCTCTTAAATTTCTGTTTCCAGCTTTGCGATGACAATTTCTGAACCAAGCATTGGTGATTCTCCTTGAGGTTTATCGCCGCCATGTGAATGTGCCTGTTTGAAGGCATCGCTCGTTTTCCATGCTTCAAAGTCTTCTAACGTTTCCCACCATGTATTGACATAAAGTTCGTCATGATCTTCTAAGTTCTGAATAGACCATGTTTCAATTTTATGGAATCCTTTTAATTCTTGGATTGCGCCACCTTTTGTAAACATCGGTGCCATCTTTTCAGCGAATCCTTTTTTCATTTTAATTCTATTTGTTACGATATACATGAAATCACTCCTAAAGTTTTGTTGGGTTTGTTGCCCATATTTGATTCGTACGTACAAATGTTCTGCGGTTGATCTTAAGCTGCGAAACGATGACTTCAGCAATATCTTCTGGATGTGTCATCGATTCCGGGTCGAGCGATACTTCACCGATTAAGTCTGTTAATACGGCAGAAGGATGAATCAAGAACGTTCGAATGTTGTGCTGACGCATTTCTCTCATAACACCATCAGATAATCCTGATAATGCAAATTTACTTGCAGAGTATGCACTTGAAGTCGGGCCGGCATTTACAGCGGACATTGAGCTCATATTGACGATGTCACCTGACTGCTGATTGATCATATGTGGCAGAACCTCCTGCATAAAATGAAACGGGCCATACACATTTACAGCCATCATCTTATTTAAGTCTTCTTCAGTTGTTGTGAGAAATGAGCTGTTATGCATAATACCTGCATTATTGATCAATATATCGATACGTTCAAATGTTTCCAGTGTATGTGCAACAGCTGCTTTAATATCGTCTTTGTTTGCACTGTCACATACAATCGCAGTTACATCTACATCAAACTGGGAAAGTGAGTCCACCGCCGATTCTAGATGTTCGATGTTACGGCCTGTAATCGCAATATGTACACCTTCATGTGCGAGCGTCTTAGCAATCTGTAAACCTATACCTCTCGAACCGCCTGTAATAAGTGCTGTTTTGTTTTTTAAGCTTTCCATGATATTGCTCCTCTATAAGTAATGATAGGTTGATAGCTTGTAGTGAAAAAGAAGAGGGTGACAGATGTCAAACCCTCTTGATAGCATTATTTATTTAATTCGTTAATGATTTTTTTATCGTTATGTGTGTAGATAATGTATTTCTTGTCTTTTGTATCTAAAAGCACTCGGTTTGTTTTACCGAAAGTAGAGCCGATACGTACGATCTTTTCGTCGCTCGCTTCTTCAGCAGTTGCGTAAATATTCGTATCTTCTTTAACACTTAAAATATCTTCGTTTGGAATAGTGATATCAGCAACACGCCATTTAATATTTACTTCTTTGTCGTCTTTAGTAATTCTCATTGCCATTTCTAAACACATCCTTATCGTTTTTATACCATAAATATAACGCTTTTTATCAGTATATTCAAATAAATTGATGTGATTAGATGAATTTAAACGAAATTCATCTTTAATGAAAGAAATTAGTGTTTATTTGTTGATTTATCTTAAAAAACTTGTAGGAATTGATTATCATATACAATGAAGGGATTTGATGAATTGAGATATAAGTCTATGTTTTTATTATTAGCGGCAGTGATTGTCGTTGCGGCGACATTGCGCGCACCATTAACAGTAATTGGTCCGATTATTTCTGAAATCGGAGATACCTTATCATTAAATCAAACGATGCTTGGAGGACTGACTACAATTCCACTCATTATGTTTGGTATCGTATCGCCTTTCGTCGCGAAAATAAGCGCAAAGGTTGGCATGAGTATGACGTTGTTTGCGGGAATGTTACTGCTGTTAAGTGGACTGATAATACGTATTATTCCAAACCTGCCATGGCTTGTCATAGGAACAATGCTCGTTGGTACAGGTATTGCCATAGGAAATGTGATACTACCAAGCTTTGTTAAATGGCGCTTTCCAGCACATGTCGGACTGATGACGGGTGTATTTGCCGCTACGATGAACTTAACAGCAGGAATTGGCGGCGGATTAAGTGTACCTCTATCACATTATAACGATTACGGTTATCAGTTCGCATTAGGATTCTGGATTATTCCCTCGGTAATTGGGCTTATCGTGTGGCTGCCACAGTTAAAGCATAATCCAAAGCCAGAATTTTCGGTAAGCAGACGTAAAATTTATCACTCTAAGTTAGCTGTTGCAATTGCACTGATGATGGGTTTTCAGTCGATGAACTTTTACAGTACTGTGACGTGGTTTCCTGAAATACTGATTCATTACGGTGTATCACAGGAAACCGCGGGATATATGCTGATGTTAAATCAATTTGCACAGCTTCCGATGACATTTATGATGCCTGTCATCGCAATGAAGATGAACAATCAACGTCCGTTAGTGATTGCTTTTACGATACTCTTCTTAATAGGTTTCACGGCCTTGCAGTTTAATCATATCGTATTAATTGTGATTGGAATGATTGCAACCGGCCTTGCTGGAGGAGCAGCATTTAGTCTATGTATGCTATTTTTCTCATTGCGTGCTCGTACAAATGAAGATGCAATCAAGCTGTCAGGTTTCAGCCAATCGGTTGGCTACCTTATTGCAGGGATTGGACCGGTCTTGATGGGATACTTAAATGATATTACAGGAACTTATACGACAAGTTTCATAATGTTTTATGTTATCGCAATCTGTATGTTTATCTTTGGTATGATTGCTAGTAAGAATGAATATGTATAATGCTTGTTCATAGCGATAATGATTTGATCGTAAATTAAAACCTAGACGCAACAGCGTCTAGGTTTTTACAATTTTATTTTTATGGATTTCTTGTATTGCATCCATTTGCTTAAACTATATATTATCAAGCCGCTCCAAATACAGCTGAATGTAATCGCATGTGTCAATGTAAAGGGTTCGCCGAACATAAAAACACCTTGGAGTAAGATAAGTGTTGGTGAGATATACTGTAGTAATCCAACAAGAGAAAGTGGAATACGCTTTGCACCGGCACTGAATAAAATAAGAGGAATCGCAGTTACGATACCGGAAAATAGAATTAGAAAACTTTCAAAGTTATTTCCGAAATATGTTTTTTGGTCTGTGGTTAATAATGCGATACCAAGAAAAGCGATAGGTAATATAAAGAATGTTTCTAGTGTAATGCTATAAAGCGCATTAATATTGACTACCTTCTTCATTAAGCCATATAACGCAAAGCTCAGTGCCAGCGTGACTGAAACAATAGGGAATGTTCCAACAGAGAATGTCATATAGAGCACACCAATTGCAGCGAGTAGAATGGCCAGTGTCTCTGTTCTGGTAAAGCGTTCTTTCAGAAAGAGAAATCCAAGAGCAATGCTCATCAATGGGTTGATATAGTAGCCCAGACTCGCTTGCAGCACATGATTATTATTAACAGCCCAGATAAATATACCCCAGTTGAAGGTTATCACGATGCTAGCGATAATAAGTGCGATAAATTCACGTTTTCTCTTAAATAAACTTTTCGTTTCTTTGACTAAAGGGGATAGCTTCTTTGTTACAGCAAGCACAATGATCATGAAGACAAATGACCAGATAATACGATGAAATAAAATCTCATAATCATTAAAACTACTCACTGCACGCCAATACGAAGGTAAGATTCCCCATAGAAGATATGCTAGTGCTGTATATAGAACGCCTTTTTGTGTATTGTCCATTATCTCACTCCTTTACATGATGATTATAGCAATCACAAAATTATGTAGCAATGTGCATGTTCTTTACATTTTTTAAAATGTGTTATAATATTCTGAGCAATAGATTGCTATTAAGGAGAGACATAATGAATAGACTTATAATGCTGATATTGACGAGTGTGTTAGTACTAACAGCATGTAATGATGGACAAGAAAAAGAGCGCAAAGAATCAACGCCTAAAGTAGAAGTTAAAGTGAACCCTGAAAAAAAAGAAAGTAAGAAAACTACTGAACAAAACGATAATAAAACAAAAAGCAAAACAGAAAATGCTGCACCTGAATCATCTGAAGAACAAGTAGTAACACACCCCTCTAATCAAGACTCCGTTGATCAGGATAATATTGATACCACAAAGTATAACGATTCTAGAAATTGTCTTATCGGTGGTGGAGAAAGTGCCGGGTGTGCAGTATTAGCTGAGACGAAGGAATATTCAAAAGCTTGGAATAATTTGACGAACGAAGGATATAACTGTAAAGATGGTGCATGTTATCAGTTGAATCCATCTACGCAAACACAGGACTCGACACATACAGCTACAAACAAAAGGCCAGAGACCGTACAGCCGTCGACGCAACCGACAACAGAAACACCGACAACAGAAATGCCGATAACGACAACGGAAACACCGACAACGGAAACGCCGACAACGGAAATCGTTACGACTGAGCTCCCTTCAACTGAACAATCACAAACAGTTCAGCCGAACCAATATGAAGACACGACAGATGAATAATATTAATGAGAGAAGCAATTTAAGCAGCGTATGAATCTTAAGAGCGGCGCTCAATCGGTTAAACAATAGACAAAAACTATGAACTCTTCGCGATGTCATAGTTTTTTATTTGTTATCTATACTATAATAAAGACCTATAAAATTTAATGGAGGTACATACGTGACAGGAAAGACTCATATCGCATGTGGTGTATTCATTGGGACGCACTATGCGGTTTCTCACGCATATAATATCAGTCAGTTTGCAGCAATCATCGGAACGTCTGCACTTTTTAGTATTGTTCCTGATATTTGTCATGCAGGCAGTAAAATAGGGAGAAGGATATGGCCCATCAGTACATTAATCCGTGTACTCTTCGGTCATAGAACGGTGACACATTCCATATTGTTTATGCTGCTCGTGTCGACAGTGTTATACTTACTTCAAGTACAGAATATTTATATTATCAGCGCTAATCTTGGGATTATGAGTCATTTAATATTAGATATGATGACACCATCAGGCGTGACACTATTCTTCCCGTGGACTAAAAAGATTAGATTTCCGTTTAAAATCAAGACAGGTGGTGTTATAGACCACTCGCTTGCAACGGCATTCAGTCTTGTGACAATGTATATTGTCTATAATGAAATCATTCATAGAACGATAAGTTGGATAAAATATTAAAGGAGCTTTATTATGGAACAGAACTTAAAAAAATATCATCATCATCAACTATTAAACCAGATGGAGTTATTGTCTCAAGTTGAAAAACAAAAACTTGAAGAAACGTTATCCATTCAGGATTTTGAAAAGATAGATCAGTTATATCAAGATGTCTATGTTCACCGAAAGATTGCGCTTCCGGAAGATGTTCAGGATATCGCAACAACCATTATTAGTGAACAATCAACAGAAGCGCTGGCACATATGAATGAATTAGGACAAAGTGCCATTAAAGCAGGCAAGTTTGCCGCAGTTCTAATGGCTGGTGGACAAGGCACACGTCTCGCGCATAATGGGCCGAAGGGTACATTTGAATTTGACGGTGTGAGTCTGTTTGAACTTCAGGCAAGACAAATAAAAGCATTGATTGAAAGCTTGAACGTTTCAATACCATGGATCATTATGACGAGTGATATTAACCATAAAGAAACCATCGCTTTTTTTGAAGCGCATGATTATTTCGGATTGAATAAACAGGATGTCTTCTTCTTCATTCAACCTAATATTGTAGCATTGAGTGAAGGTGGAGAGCTATTACTCAATGAGGACAAACAGCTGCTTACAACACCGAACGGTAACGGTGGAATCTTTGAAGCATTGAATGCATCAGGTACGAATAAGCTGTTACAAGAAAGAGGCGTTACACATATTTACATGAATAATATCGATAATGTACTAGTAAAAGTGCTGGACCCGATACTTTGTGGCTATGCAGTTGAAAGTAACGCAGATGTTACGACAAAGACGATTGCAGCAAAAGATAATGAAAGTGTCGGCCGTGTCGTGGAAGTGGATGGGAAAAAACAAGTCATTGAATATACTGAGCTTCCTAAAGGAGAAGAGAATCATTTCCGTAATGCGAATATCGGAATTCATATATTTAAGCTTGATTTTGTTGTGAATCATGCACAAAGTGAAATGCCTTATCACCTGGCGATTAAACAGCTGCCACAGTTAGATGAGAATTTTACTGTTATTGAAGCTACAGCATTAAAGTTTGAGAAGTTCTACTTTGATATATTCAAATATGCGGATACCTTTAAGACGGTACAGTTTGACCGTAATGAAGAGTTCAGTCCTTTGAAGAATAAAGAAGGAAAAGATAGCATCGCAACAGCTTACGACGATTTGTTGCGCACACGTCGACTATAAGAGGTGACCAATTTGAAAAATAAAACAACAATCTATGTGATGTTGATGATGCTTTTGATTGCAGCCATAAATCTTGGACTCAGTTATCATTATATATTTAATGTCAAAGGTTTGATGTGGATGGGATTTGTATCACTATTTGCCGCATTATTATTAATGATGCTCACCGTGCAATACTACAAGCATCAAAAAAAGCAGGATCATTCTAATATAAATGCCCATATTAAATCTGAAGATGATAGAATCTTAAAGTAATTTTTACAATATTTTTACGATAAATTCATATAAATTCCAGTACAATATAAGCATATCAATAGATAAGCGAGGGTTTATATGAAACGACGATGGTTATTACCTGTAGTACTCAGCAGTATCATTGTTGTATTACTTATCGCAACAGCTTATGCATTCTTGAGTAGACGGCAGGAAACATTATTTGTTGACGAGTATATGAAACGCTATCATCTCACAGTTAAAGGTACGATAGGGCAGACACGTATCCCTTACTTTCAGCGTGGTAATCAATCACGGCCAGCGATACTTCATGTAAGGCAAGGGGACAAAGTAACTAAAGGACAGGCGCTCTTTAGTTATGAGGATAGGGCCATCGCCGCAAATGAAAAGGAGTTAAGTCTGAAGATTTATAATCAATTAATTGCAATCAATCAGATTGAAGGACAACTCGCCGTAAAGCAAGAAGCATTTGAACAATCTGCGAGCCCCCGTATTAATGCAGAACTGAACTGGCTGATAAGTGAGTATGAGAAACATAAAAATGAACTTGAGATATTAAAAACGAAGGAAAGTGCGGCAAGTGAAGCGGTTGATCAGCTGACAATCACTTCCGAGACAACAGGAATAGTAAGTGAAATTAATAAAGAACAGCTGCAGCAATTTACAAATGCTAAACAGCAGTTTCCAATCGTAACAATTGCTGCAGCTGAAACTTTCGTTACAGGTGAAGTGGATCAAAAGCTATATAAGCAACTGGAAAAGGGGATGCAGTTCGACTTTGAAATAGATGGAAAATCTTATAAAAGTAAACTCACATCACTGACAAGAACAATCGAGCATAGCACTGCAAAATATTATTATAAAGCAGCGGTAGATATAGATGAAGCCTATGTCGGTGAAGTACTCACTTTTAAAATTTACCCAAACGTTAAAGATCATATATGGTTACATAAAGATTATGTGAATAGAAAAAAGCATACATATTATGTTCAAAAGTGTTATGGGAATCGCGTTAATGAAGAGATTATCCATGTAAAGAAACAGTCCGGACAATATTACCTTGTTACAAAAGGGTTATCGTCAGTCGATGAACTGAAAAAATATTGATATAGGAGATTGGGATATTCCCCAATCTCATTTTTTAATGTTTCCATAAATAAATGATTGTGCGCATTGAAATTTGGGTAATGATATTTAAGATAGTAACGGCCTATGAGGAGGAAGACGTATGAAATGGCAAGGTAGACAGGGGAGTTCTAATGTAGAAGATGCGAGAGGCTCTGGTGGCTTTTCTGGTGGCAGCCCGATGGTTATCGGTGGCGGTGGTATGGGATGTTTAGGAATCATCGTCATGATTGTTATCGTATTGTTGGGTGGTAACCCGATGGATTACATGGGTGGTGAAAGTCAACCTACGCAAACACAAAATCAGCAACAAGATAATGGCAACAATGATATTTTTGATACAGGAAACGTTAAGACGGATGCCGGGAACGATGGCGCTGCGACGGAACAATCTTTAGATGAACGTGGACAGTTTGCATCAGTTGTACTGAAAGATACGGAAGACGTTTGGCATAAGATATTCCAGGATTATGATAAATCTTATACTGAACCGAGAATGGTGTTATATTCAGATGCAGTACGTTCAGGATGTGGACAAGCAAGTGCTCAAATGGGACCATTCTATTGTCCGGTTGATCAGAAGATTTATATCGACCTATCTTTTATGGACGAACTGGATCAGAAGTTCGATGCGCCCGGAGATTTCGCAATGGCTTATGTTATTGCACATGAGGTTGGACATCACGTGCAGAATGAACTTGGAATCTTACCGAAATTCCATCAGTTAAGAAACCAATTATCTGAAACTGAGTACAATAAATATTCTGTTGCTGTTGAGTTGCAGGCAGACTATTTTGCAGGTGTCTATGCAAAGCATGCACAAGAAATGGGTTATACAGATGATGGAGATTTAGAAGAAGCGATTAAAGCTGCCCATGCAGTTGGAGACGACACAATTCAGAAGAATGCATTAGGACGTGCAAATCCAGATACTTTTACACATGGTTCTAGTGCCGAACGTATGGACTGGTTTAAGCGTGGTTATGAAGCAGGAGACTTTAGTCAGGGGAATACATTTAAAGCAAGGGGTTTAGACTTTTAAATAGTGGAAAATGAGATATACTCTTCTATAAGGGTATATCTCATTTTTGATAAGCGCCCATTAACGTAAAGGATTGATGGATTGTGAAACTAAAGAGACCGAATATTTCCTGGATGGCGCTCCTGTTTGTACTATCTGTAGTGTTAATTTCTGGAATAGCCTTTATATTGATGGTTTTCTTCGGAATGTATGGGCTCAGTAGATTACTTATTTATTTCCATCTTGCAGAGTTTACATATAATGAAAGTGTGATAGATAACAGCTTTTATTACGGTTCATATTTAATCATCGGCTACGTACTATTGTTTATTATTGAATATATTATGGACGAATTAAAGCGTATGCTTCCAGAGAATAAGTTTTTTCATGGCTGGTATTTTCATATCATAGCAGTAAGTCTTTCGACACTGGTATTTTACTTCGGTGTGCATATTAATTATCAGCATATTAGAATACATTTTCTTGTCGTACTGGCGATTATTAGTGCACTATACTATTTAACAGAACTCTTCTATCCTGATAGCGTGGATTTGAATAATAAAGATGATAAATGATGAAATAAAGAAGGGTAGCCAGCAACAGATTGCTAGCTACCTTTTCGGTTTTGCTTGTGGCAGAACACTTCTGTCACGACCTATTGACGGCGTTCTACGAGCAGACACTTCGATAAAATCAAAAAGACACCCTGAAACAAAAACCGTTTCTTGGTATCTTTTCATGATTTTACTCGTGTCTAAGCGCTCGTGTCACGACCTTTTTTCATCCTTATTCTTCTTCGCAGTAGACTGATACGCTGCCCGGGTTAACTTTGAAGAGGCCATTTCCTTCTTCATCAATCGTGATTGTATCTTCTCTTGTATTGGTGTAGTCATACCAGACTTCACCGGCACGTTCTTTGCCAACGAACATCTGTTTTTCTGCTTCTTCTTCACTGGAATTGATAATTACAGCACAACCAGTCTTATTGCCATTGCCGCGTCTGACAAATCCGATAATATTTGGGTGATCGAAGTAATCATCTTGTTCCCCGTATGCTTTATTTTGTCTGATATAAAGTAATGGATCGATTGCAAGCTGCTTTCCTTCGACCGGATGATCTCCGCCAATGCCATAATAATCACCATAGAATATACATGGATAGCCATCTTTACGTAATAATATTAGCGCATAAGCACTTTGTTTGAACCAGTCTTTAACGAAAGATTCTAATGCTTCATCTGGCTGAGAGTCATGGTTATCAACAAAAGTGACTGCAAGTTCAGGGTGTTCTTCAACAATTGTATCATCAAATAATGTACGTAGATCATAGGCGCTGCCCTCTTCAGAAGCGGTTTTAAAGTTGAAGTGCAGCTTAACGTCGAATAAATCAGTGTTGTACTCTGCCTCTTCAAGAAACTTTTCATTCTTTCCAAGGTCTGCATTCCAATATTCACCGAGAAAATAGAAGTCTTCTCCAGCATGTTCGCGCATTGCGTCACTAAAGTCTTTAATAAAATAGCTTTCGATATGTTTCACAGCATCCATGCGCATGCCATCTATCCCTAATGTGTCAATAAGCCATTTTCCCCATTCGATTGTATGTTGTCGTACATCGGGATGTTTGTAATCGATATTCGTAAACATCAAGTAATCGAAGTTCCCTTTTTCGTTATCTACGAATGCATTCCAGTCTTTATTTTCCCCTATTATTTTAAAGATGCCCTTGCGACCTGTTTTGTGATCGTAGTCAGTACCGTTGAAGTGTGTGTGATTCCATTTGAAATCACTATATTTATTATTACGACCTGGAAAATCAAATTTTGTATAGGCATCGATTTCGAAAGGTTCTGAGATAACGTGGGTACGATCATTTGTATCAACTTCTACGACTTTAATTGTTTCTGTTTCATCTGCGCCAGCCTTATGATTGAGCACAATATCGGCATAAACTTTTATGCCGTTCTCATGACAAGCTTTAATGGCATCTAATAATTCTTCTTTCGTCCCATATTTAGTACGCACTTGTCCTTTTTGGTCGAATTCCCCAAGATCATATAGATCATAGATGCTATAACCTGTATTCATTACATGGTCTGCTTTGCATGCAGGTGGTAACCAAACCGTATCAATGCCTTTTTCCTTTAGTTTTGGGGCATCTTCTTTCAGGCGTTTCCAATGCGCACCATCTCCATTTGCATGCCATTCGAAATATTGCATCATCGTATAATTTTTTGTCATGTGATTCTCCTCATCCTTTCGGTAATCAATTATCTATGTTATACCCATAAAATGACGAATACATCACAACTATATCATTTATAGTAATTTCTTTTATACAAAGTCGATTCTTTTTGTTAAACTAAAACTATTAGAAGATGAAGGAGCGTTTAAATTGTTAACTAAAGAACAAGTCATAGAGATTATCGGGGAATTAGAAGATCCAGTAATTAATGTACCTCTCTCTGAAACAGAGGGGATTAAAGAAGTTAGTATTAAAGAAGAGAAAGAACATGTCTCTGTTAAAGTGATGATTGCAAAGCTTGGGGGTCAGCCTCAACTTGATCTTCAGATGCAAATTGTAGAGAAACTGAAGGAGAATGGCGCAAAAACTGTAGGGATACGTTTTGAAGAGATGGATGAGTCAATGCTCGAGCAGTTCCGTGGAGTTTCCACTTCGGAAATTGAAAAGTTGGTCGATCCAAATAATAAGGTAACATTCATCTCGATCGCTTCAGGAAAGGGTGGCGTCGGGAAATCAACGGTTTCTGTGAACCTTGCTGTCGCACTTGCCCGTTTAGGTAAACGTGTAGGACTAGTTGACGCTGATATTTATGGTTTCAGTGTTCCGGATATGATGGGAATTTCAGAACGACCTGAAATTGATGGCGAACGCATCGTCCCTGTATCACGTTTTGGAGTAAAGGTAATTTCGATGGCGTTTTTCGTAGAAGAGAATACCCCTGTCATTTGGCGTGGGCCAATGCTTGGGAAGATGATCAATAACTTCTTTAACGAAGTGAATTGGGGAGATCTGGATTATATTCTCTTAGATTTACCACCAGGCACAGGAGATGTTGCACTAGATGTACATACAATGTTGCCGAAGAGTAAAGAAATCATCGTAACAACGCCACATCCAACAGCTGCATTTGTAGCTTCAAGAGCAGGAGCGATGGCATTGCATACGGAGCATGAAATTCTTGGTGTAGTAGAGAATATGAGCTACTTCGAAAGTAAAGAAACGGGAAATAAAGAGTATGTATTTGGTTCTGGTGGCGGTCAAAAGTTAGCTGAAGAGTTAAACACAGAGCTGCTCGGGCAACTTCCGTTAGCTCAACCGGACTGGAACAATGAAGATTTTGCACCTTCTGTCTATCAAGAAGACCATCCACTTGGTATCATCTATACGCAAATGGCTCAAAAGGTAATCGATAAAACAAAATAAATTAAAGAGGTACAATCGTGACTTTAAAAAATTTAGGTAAATTCTATGGCATCACGTTACTTATAGGACTTGTTGTCACAGTAATCGTCAGTCTTATATTCGGATATGATAAATTAACAGTTTATCTTGTCCGAGGTGAATTAGGAGAGTTCCTGGCAGCGCTAATCTGGTTTATGGGATATGGACTGTTAATTGCATCTATTAGTCAGCTTGCATTCTTCGCATACTTGTTTATCCATCAGATGGGACAAGGGATATTCAGAAGCGGCTGGAATGCGATTCAAGTTGTGATTATTTTATTTGCAATCGTCGATCTCGTGTATTTCAGATATTTACGTTTTGGGCAGAAGGATGGAGATATTCTTAAATTTATCTGGATTCCAATTTTAATTGTCATCTTTGGTATTGTTGTAAGTATCTATAAAAATAAGCTGACAGGTAAAAACGTCTTTATTCCTGCAATGTTCTTTATGGTTGTAATGACAACGGTAGAACTCATACCGTTTCTGAAGGTTAAAGATATGATGTGGCTGTATTGCACCATCTTTGCGCTGCTTTTATGTAATGCATTTCAGTTATTGTCATTGCCGAAATATAATAAGGCATCTTATGAAGAACGTAAGGCACGCAAGCTTGCAAATGGCACTTGGGTAGAGGAAACACCAGAGTCACCTAGTAAGGTTGTAAAGAATACGCAAGTTGTCACACATAAGAAAAAACGAAAAAAGAGATAATGATATGACCTAGCTCATTGGAGTTAGGTCATTTGTCATTAAGAAATGAGGAGAAAATGAAAAGAGGATTAATTAGTGCGCTCGTGATTATTATGTTTATGAGTGCTATCGAAACATCAATCGTGTCACTCGCAACTCCTGCAATCGGCAAAGATCTAGGTGTTAAAGAGTCGCTTGCTTTAATATTTACCAGCTATATGATTGCTATTGTAGTGATCACACCGCTTGTCGGGGAAATTATGAAACGTATCGGATCTAAGTATACAATGATATTCGGTATTGTCGTATTTATAGTAGGAAGTATGTTATCAGGGGCGTCATTTACGTTTCCAATGCTTGTTGCATCACGTCTTATTCAAGGGCTTGGTGCAGGGATCATGATGACGATGGGGAGTATTATTCCGAAGATTGCGTTTGAAATTCCATATCGCTATAAAGTAATGGGTATCGTGGGAAGTGTCTGGGGCATTTCAAGTATCGTAGGCCCACTTTTAGGCGGATTAATATTAACTTACTTAAGATGGAGTTTTTTATTTTACATTAATGTTCCTGTAGCAATAGTTGCGATTGTTCTTGTGCTGAAGTTCTTTAAATTTGATGAACAGCCGTCTAAGGCGAAACTTGATGTTAAAGGGTTACTGCTTTTCTACGCATTTTTAATCTGTTTGATTACTGGCTTCACTGCTGGAGGGCTGCTAAGTATGGCAGCATATATAGTAGCAACTACATTACTCGTTATATTTGTTAAGTTTGAATTGAAAGTACAATCACCATTTATACCAGTACGCTCCTTTAATAAAAGGATAGGTATAACGATGGGAACAGATATGGTATACGCAATGCTGTTGATGGGAACGAACATATTCTTACCGTTTTATTTGCAGACAGAGAAAGGGTTGTCACCATTACTTAGTGGTTTAACGACCTTCTCGATATCAGTGTTCTGGCTGACATCTACCTTTATATTGAAACGTATTGAACAACGCTTTACCGTTAAGCAAGTCTATCAATTAAGTTTCTTCTATATGATTATCGGTGCAGCGATTATACTAGTTACAGAAAGTGTTATTGCAGTAACGATTGGATGTATATTTCTAGGATTGAGCTATGGTACTGTATTTACGAAAAATGTCGTAACCATTCAAGAAAGTGCGGCACCACATGAACTCGGCAGTATGATGAGTACTTATAGTTTACTTAAGTTTATCGGCTCAACTACTGGATCGATAGTCATGTCGTTTGTCTACTATAGCAATGTATTACACAATATTCATAACAATATGGCGGTAATGGTCATCATTGCGCTTATACTCATCATTATTTATCAGTTTTTATATAGAGAAAAGACGGCTTAGTGAAAGTGTTCTGCCGAAACGACAACCCGGATAATACAGGTAAGATTCTTATCTGTATTATCCGGGTTGTTATATATATGAAAAATATTAAATAAAGTATTGACTTTAATATAGCAACTTGTTAAGATGTAAAAGTCGCAAAAACAAGCGACGCCAACGATTAAGCGTTTGAAAAACAAATTGAAAAAGTGTAAAAAAGACTATTG
>NZ_JBVGOY010000100.1:0-235 GCF_058188655.1 Macrococcus sp. CoH-51_TC_04 | reverse complement strand
ACACCGGAACGATCACCCACAGCGCCGCCCTGGAGAAGGCGCACGACGTGGAAGGAATCCACCGGCTCATTCAGCGGGTGGACTCCGGATCCGCCGCCTCGGCGCGTCCAGCTTGCCCTTGACGATCTTCCCGTCGGAGTTCCTGCCCCGATAGGTGAAAGCTGTCGCGTTCGCCATCTACCTCACCAATCCCGAGTAGCTGTCTCCGTAGTCCGGTCCGCTGGCGGCGATGGCC
>NZ_JBVGOY010000099.1:0-237 GCF_058188655.1 Macrococcus sp. CoH-51_TC_04 | reverse complement strand
ATACGTATGCCCGTTCCGCGCCAAGCACTTGGGTAAGCTTCAGAAGGCAAACCGCGAACAATCGCTTCTGGCCATGGTCGAGGCCGTGAGCGCCGTGTGCTATACGACGGCTCCGGCATTTGCTGGCCGCCCGATGGCATTCGAGCTGACTCTCCCTGATTTCTTCTTTGTGCTGTACTGGCTACGCCTGAACTCGTTCACGAAGTCCAACTACGTGCACCACGCAGAGTGTAAGGA
>NZ_JBVGOY010000098.1:0-238 GCF_058188655.1 Macrococcus sp. CoH-51_TC_04 | reverse complement strand
GCCTCTGGCTGCCCGAATTCGGCCGAGTAGGCGGTGATGTCCTCGCGAATACGTGCGGACAGGATCGCGGGCTCGCTTCGAGCGTTCTCGAGTGTGCCGGACATCCACGCCTGTGCGAGGGCGTCGGCTGGGTCGTAGCCGGCACGCTCGGCGTCGCGGAGAGCTGCCTCCAGTGCGCCCCACCCGTCGTCGCTACGGAGCCGCTGCGCTGCTTCCGGGCCGACCGCTGTGCGGGCGA
>NZ_JBVGOY010000016.1:0-31074 GCF_058188655.1 Macrococcus sp. CoH-51_TC_04 | reverse complement strand
ACAAGAGAAGTTACAGATACTAATTTTGATTTTCAGTTGGTAGATAACAAAACAGTATCAGGTAACTATGAATTTGATCTTAGTTACACAGAAAATGGATTCAAAAAAACAGAAACTCGTACAGGAGTATTTGTGCTTAAAACCAATTCTAAAGGCTACTTCTATATAGAACGTTTTAAATAAGGAGGTAGAAATGAATAAAATATTTGAAGCATATAAAGAAAACTATATCGTACCGCAAGCAAAAGCAAAGTGTATTCACTTAATCAAAGATCAGGAATTATACGAAAAAGCAGTGCAAAATGAAGTAAAGAGAATTATTTATATTCAATACTTACTTCCTTTGATCGTGATAGTAATTTTCGCCACTAACTCATTATTTTATTACTTATAGGGGGTGCAGGAATGAAAGTGAAGAAAATACTACCCTTACTGTTTTTGTTGATGTTTCTAGTTGGCGTTAAATCAGTAATGGCAGTTGAAGTAGCAACAAGAGAAGATGGAATAGGAGTAGTCAATGAATTTTCTAACGAAGATTCTATCCTAGTAAATGGTCTGCCGAGCGAAGAAGATTTAATCAGGATAAATGAAAACAATAAAGATGTTTTTAAAGAAACAAATAAAACAACTAGTGGAAAAGAAATTAAATCAGGTAAAGGCGAATTATATAAAGCGTATAAAACAGAAATTGATAAGTTTGAGGAAAATCAGCCAAAAAATGTCGGAAAAGAAATAAAAGACCTGACAAAACAATATAATACAGCAACAGGAAAACTAGATTGTGGCACTTTTGAATTTGAATGTAAGATTAACAATGTGATCGTGTCAGGAGGATCAGGACTAATTAAAGCTGCCTTAGATCCATTGCAGAAATTTATCATTAGACCATCAGATGTGTTAGAAGCACCAAGCGTTTCACTGTATAAAGGTGCTTTCTCTACTCTCACTGATGTAATAGTTGTTCTGTTCTTTATATTTCAGATTCTGAAAATACTAAGTATGAGAATGACTAACGGGGAGGGAATTAGTCAGGGTGTATTTGAAAAGACAGTCAAACTGATAGTTAGTGTTTCTCTTATAGGTGTCTATGACATTCTTTTTAAAATCGCACTCTCTATTCAATATTTATTGGTTTCTCCGATACTTGCCTCAATCGCCCTTGATAAAAACAGCGCCTCTTTAGTCTTTTTAAAGTCGTTGTTGTTGGGCGGTGGGACTTCAATAGTAATTATGCTAGGAGTTTTATCAGTTGTTTATCTAGCAGTTATTTTAGCTTTATTCTATAGACTTGCCCTGTTGATTGTTCTATATATCACTGGTCCAATAGCAATAGCAACGATGGTCAACGATGAAATGGAATTTTTCTCGCTATGGCTTAGAAAATTAGTGGGTGGTATTGTCACTTTACTATTACAATCGCTTTGTATTGCTTTAAGTATCAGTACTACTTTTAGATTATCATTCAACGAAAACCAAAATATGACAGATTTATGTTTAAGTCTAGCGTTTCTATTCTTGGCTCTTGGTATTCCTAGACTGCTTGAGAACTTTGGAAATAGCAGTGGATCAGGGCGTACAACATTAATAATGGCGCGTAGTGGTCTAAGTCAATTAAGTCATCTCAAAAAATAATTGGAGTGGTCAATGATGAAGAACATAAAGATTAATAAATTAGGAGAATTTAACGTATTTGATAATAACATTGAATACGTTTCTCCTTTAAGCAATTTTAAAGATATAAATACTAATAAACGTAAACTTTCAGATGATTATAATGAATTTTTACATCATACATTCAACAATAATACCTTATGCCCTATCAGTTATTTCAGTGAAAGAGGAAAATTTATACAATTTAACTATGATTTAGATAATGTAACAGCCTATTCAAGTATTAGATATTTAGATTTTGAAAGACAACTTGAATTATTTCAAAGTTTAGCAGATATTGCTGATTATCAGGGCAATAATAATGTACAAATATTGTGGGACATGAACAATTTTGTGATAGCGCATAGTGACAATGAAGATGAAAAAGATAGAGTTAAAGCGATATTATATAACTTTAGTGATTTCATTGTATACGATAAAACATCTGCGCTAGCAGGACTAAAACAGTTGATTATATTAGGTTTAACTAATCTATACAGCGTAACGACTAAACCTAATAAAGTTGATTTTATCAATAAATCTGATGAAGTTATTGGATTTGCAGAAGAAGTTATAAATGCTAGAGATATTAATTCAATCAGAAACAGCATTGAAACACGATTAGAACAATTTCGTTTAGATCGTGAGGAACAAGAAAGAATGGCACGAGAAGTAGCAGACGAAAGAGAAAAGAAATCACGCTTTAAAAAGAGAAAATCAACATATGTTGAGCCTGTTTATATAAGCAATAAAGAAAAGTTGGCACGAGAATTAGGAACAGCCCCAACCCCTGTAAAGACACAGAACAAGAAGAAAGAGAAAATTACTTTTAAGAGTATGACAGATTATTTTTTGGATAAGCCGATACGTGTCATTCCTTTAGTATTGTTAGCAGCGTTCATCATGATATTCCCTAGCTTTATAGAAAATAATGGGGGAGGTAAAGCTGAAAAAATAGATAAGCTAAACGCACAGCTAAATGTTCAAAAGAAAATTAATGACATATTTAGTGATTACATCAACGATCAAAGACAGAAAGCAAAACAAGAAATGGCAACAATTGATTACAACAAACTAACTACCAAAAAACAAAAAGATATATATATTAAATGGTTGCTGGAAGATGGCAAGTATACGAAAGCTATGAGCCTGAACAAAAATTCTGCATATTTAGTAGGACAGATGATTAATAAAGATAATAGAGACGAAATCGAAAAAGTTGCTACAAGAGAAGATAATAATGTATTGGCTTTTTTTCTAGCAAGCTATGATAATCGTTATCAAGAAATGATTAATCTAGCTAATAAAGTTGATTTAAAAGAATTGACAGTCACTAATGAGATAGTAAAATCCTATATTCTAACAAATCAGTTTTCTGAACTTGATAATTTCATTGATGATGTGAAAAAAAAATATGCAAGTAACAGTAAAGAAGTGCAGAATATAAATAACACTAAGAATTACTATCAGACTTACATTGACCCACTGAAAGAAACGAAAGAACAAATCAAAGGTAAAGAAAAAGAAGTCAACGATTTAAAGGCAAAAGCGACAGCCAAAAAGTCAAATAATAAAAGTGAAAAAGAAAAAAAGAAAGATAATACTAAATCAGAATTAAGTAAGGTACAATCAGAATTAAAGGCGTTGGAAGAAAAACTAGCAGAACAAGAAAGCAAGATAGAAAATATTCAGGCAAGTGACATTAAGGGGGCTTAGTTAATGGCATATATTTTAAGGATTGCAGGATTGCTAATATGTGCTTTATTTACTTACCTAGCAATGAATGAAATGAAATATGTAGATGGGAAAAGAGTAGCTGGTAATAAAGTATATCTTTATATATTGATGATAGTGTTGGGCTTAGTAATATTCATTATGTCGAGAACATATGCTTAAACTAAAATCTGGAGGGATTAACATGAATAATGAAAAACAAAAATCAGAATTAGAGCAAAAAGAATACACTGTAAATGAAGATAATTACAGTATTATTGATAATGAAAAGACTGAATATAATGGTCAAAAATTTGATACAGGTAATACGGTCATTAAAGATACTAAGTGATTGCTATGGTTTTAAAAGGTAGAATATTAGGTAGTCTTTACTTTATCGTTCCTATTGAAAAAGATAAGTACAATGTATATCAGGGGTTGTAGATACCAGCCCTGATATTTTAAATATTCTATTAAGAAATTTAAAACGGTCAAACAAAGTTTTTAGATCTCTTAGAGATAGTGAACTTATCATTAATATATATGGCATACATGCTTTTCTCTATAAATATGATGTGAATGAGAAGTCAGTCTATTTATGTAATAAAATAAATAATCAGGTATTATAATTGCATTATTAAAAATATAAATAGCCCTGACTACTTATATTTATTTTCTGTGAAAGTAATCAAAAGGATTATTAACTTAATAAAGAATGATGATTAGTAAAATAATTAGTAATATAAACGATGAAAGGAATAACTTTATGTGTAATATAAAAACTATTGAACTAATGCACCCATTTACAAACGATTTATCTATTAATGGTTATATTAAAACTAATTTACCATTAGACGAATTTGATTGTTTGTTATCCAGCTTGTTAGTTGATATACACTTTAAATTTTTAACGGATGAACAAGGTAATGTTTTTAGTGAAGAGTTTTGGGAAAATAATTTAGAAATTGTGTTATGTACCTGTTTTAGTAACTATGTATATCGAATAGATAGTAATTCTAGGGAATATTTCATAAATATTAATAAAAAAAATCAAATATCACTTGATTTTTTAATGAAGTATAACCCTAGGTATATGTATGATATAGACACTAGCCAGCGTGTCTGTATAAAAGATAATATCCATGATTTTAAATACTATAGATTTTATACGACCTTTGATGAACTAGATATAGCTTACGCGAATGATGAAGAATATATTAATTATAAAGATTATATTGATTCAAATTTTGATGAGACTTCACTAGCTAATCTAATTAAATCATTGCAATCTAGTCAGTCACCTATATTAACTATAAGTAATATATCAAATTTTAGAAATAAAAAATATAAAATTCTTCACTATAAAAAATTATTACCTTATTAATAAAAGGAAAGGAAAGAAAAAAATGACTAAGTATAGATATGCAACAGATGTAGTTTTCATGGCAGAAGAACCGTTTGTTTACAATGATAAAGAATGTGTTGGAGTTTCCTGTTTCATAGAATTTCAGGTCATTAATCGTGATTTAAAAGAAATATTCTTTGAATTAGAAGATAATCTTGATCCATATGAGCATGAAGATAAAGTACCGTTATTATTGAAACGCATACAATCATTTGGATTTGAATGGGATATAGAGAAAGAGAAAAATACTGATCAATTGTCTTTTGGAATTGATATGATTGAATATATGGAACAAGTAAACTATGATCATGAAATTGATACTTTAAGTACGCACCCGTATAAATTCTATTTAGAAGTAATTGGTAAAGCAAGTGAAGAAGAGGAAAAAATGATGAACGAAATAGGGTTAGTAGCAAATATATTAGAACCTGAAGAAATTAGCAAAGATGATTTTTATACATTAATCCATTATAAAAAACGTTTTAGTGTTGAAAGTAATACAGCTTATATATGGGTTGAAGTAAAAGAATAATGGTAAATATGAATCAAAGAATAGTCCAACAATTAAAATTTGATGCTTAAGTATAAGTTACAAAAACGACCATTTATATTACTTTTTTATAGAAAATATGAATTTATAAAAAAGCCTAATAAATAAGGCTTTTTTATGCTATGATAGTAATATAATTAAGTATTATAATCAATGTAAAATAACTAATAAAACACATGAGAAATAATACATAATGTTAAGCTCTCATGTGCATTGAAAATGTTTTTGAAAGGTAATGTTGCGTTAAACGTTAAATATTTAAAAGAAAAGAGAGGATAAAAATGAATTATAAATATAACTTTAATGAAAACGAAAAAATTAGTATTGATTGCTGGTATGACATAGTTAGATTATTTAGAAGCGTACAATGGGAACATACAGATAATTCAATCAAACATAATAAACAATATATTATTAATTGTTTAGTTGATTTTATGTGTGAACTTGATAACTTTAAAGAACAATTTGAAAAAACATCATATACAAATTATTTAGATGATTTAAAAAGTGCTTTAGTTAAACTTATTCATGATGTTGAAAAAGTTATAAAACAAAATGACGCACCTATATTTTTTAATAAAGTATATGAATTATTTCAAAAAGTAGAACGTATTGAAAAATAGCAAGAAAGGAATATATGATAATGGCTAATATAGGATATGCTAGGGTATCAACACGAGATCAAAGTTTAGATTCACAAATTGACGCTTTAGAAAAATTTGGGTGCGAAAGAATATTTAGTGAAAAAGTAAGTGGTCGTAAAACCAAAAGAACAGAACTTGATAAGTGTTTAGACTATTTACGTGAAGGCGACACTTTAGTTATTTATAAATTAGATAGATTAGGTAGAACAACTAAACAATTAATAGATTTGGCGCAATGGTTAGAAAATAATGATATTGAATTACAAATTATTGATATGAATATCAATACAAAAGACGCAATGGGTAAAATGTTTTTTACTATGATGAGTGCTTTTGCTGAATTAGAGGCGAACTTATTAAGCGAAAGAACTAAAAAAGGTTTAGAATCAGCTAGAGCAAGAGGGAAATTTGGTGGTAGAAAACCTATGAGCGAAGAAAAAAAAGTATATATAAAGAGTTTATACGATAGTAAAAAATATACATTGAAAGAAATTGAAAAGTTAGCTGGTGTGAGTAAACCAACCGTTTACCGTATATTAAATGAAATGAGAAATCAAAATGATTAATTTCAAATTATTTTACAATTATATGGTAAAATGCAAGTATCAAGTATAAATATTAGGGGGCATATAATGGAAGGAAACTATTTAGTCAGTGAAAAATATTTTGTCAGTGAAGAAGAGAAACAGCATTTTTTTGATTCATTTCAGAAGTTTATGACAGATTTAAAGACGCTGCAGTTTGATTCTGGTATGGGTGGCATAACTAGTGAAAAGGAAGCCATCATCAATGCTATTAAAGAAATAAATCCTTATAAAATTATTCATTGCAAAAACTATTCAGAACTTCCATTTGGGTATCATACGCTATTTATAGGAAAAGATATGAGTATTTATGTCGAAGGTATTTTTGGATCTGGTTATCAAGGAGAAGGCAGTCGTACATTTGAACAATTATTAAAGGCATTGAATGTAGATGATATTTTTATTAATAATCATATTTTTGAGAAAAGTAATAAAGAAAAAACAATTATTTTTTCTAAAATAAAAGAACTATAAAAAAGCCACTAATTAAAGTGGCTTTTTATAATTCTTTCGTTTTTAAGACAGGATTTAGTTTTTTTTCTGCCCTCGTCAACAGTATATAGAATGGCCATTATCATGAGTACAGGGGAAAGGTGGTAGATATATACAGAAATAAAGCATAATGCCATAATGCAGGCGAATATAAAACCTAATATGATAGATGGTGTTAGAATGATGAAACCATTTCGCCTTTTCTTGTTCTGCTTTTTTTCTTCTCTTTTTATAAATGTATAGGCAACGAGATAAAAAGCTAAGACAGTAGAAAAGATAGCAATATTAGGGTGTTCTTGTAAATTGTAAAAACTGTTCTCTATTTCAAAATTGAAACGAGGCAGAATTAATCTGTAAGTTATATAAGTCATTACTAAACCTGCTATAAATGCCTGTATATTAAAACCTTTTACAAAGTAATTAATTAGCTTCATTCTCCCCACCTCTTATCCTATTTTTTCTTTTTCAGGACTTTTTGTAATTTTAACTGGTTTTTATCCTCTGATCTTTCTAGAATTGCTTCACGTTTTGGATTGTCTTTGAGAAATTCTTTTACTAAATGTTCTAATACTTCATCGACAGTTTCAAATAAGTATGTTTCTTTGATTGCATGAATAGATGTATGTGTAGTACCTTTAACACGTAAGCTGTATGAGGGAAGTTGTTCATATTTTTCTCCTGTATTAAACATCGTATTTTCTAGTTTTTCTGATTTACCATTATTGAGTCGATCTAAATTTTTCATAATCTCTCTCCTATCATTCGTTTTCTATAATTTTTTCTAGTAATTCATCAGCTATTTTATTATACATATCTATTGTTGTTGCGTCATGATAATCTTCATTTGTGATTCCTGTATAATCCCAACGTTTAACTCTTTCACGCTTATATACATAATTTTTAAAAAGAATATCTCCATATAATTGCTGTGCCTCTGATAATACTTGTTTATCTATCGTACCATCTGATTTAAACATTACAGGTAAAATTCCTACAACATCAAAGTCAGTAGAATAAAAATCTGCAAACTCACTAAGATATTCAATAAATGTTTTAACTGCATTAAATGATCTGATTTCAGTCTGCATAACTATCAAAGTGTAATCGCAAGCAAATATAGCGTTACTAGAAAAATCACTTATGGTTGGTGGAGTATCAATGAAAATATAATCATAATCATCTTTTATTTCTTCTATGAAGTTATTTAATACTTTTGATGTTTCTGAACGGTTACTTTTATTATGGAGTTTATCTAATAATAACGAAAATCCGATAAGATTATTATGTGCAGGTAGTAGATCGAGATTATCATTTAGCTGTACGATACATTCTTTTACTGATAACCCATTCTCTAAAGCATGGTATATAGATACACGTTTTTTCTTATTATAAGTTTTTAACAGTACATTACTTCCATCACATTGTGGATCAATGTCTATTGAGAGTACTTTATATCCTCTTTTAGACAAACAATAAGACAATCCTACAGCTGTTGAAGTTTTACTAACGCCCCCTTTAAAGTTTGAAACATAAATTGTTTTACTTTTACTCATCATTGATCACTCCCAGTATAATTATAATTAACCAATTTTTTTATATCATTCATTTTGTGTTAATAACACAAGTGTTATATATAATATATCATTTTTTAGCCCTTAATACAATAAAACAGAAGTCTTTAAAAGACTTCTGTTTTATTGTATTAGTGTTGTTGAGACTGCTTTATATCTAAAGTATTATCTTGTTTTATGTCAGGACTGTTCTTTACATCATCTGCTGTAATAGTCTTATCTCCGACTATTAGCTTAGGATTATGAATATCTTTATAGTCTAAAGTACCTTTATCTTGGCGCAAATCGTTATATGCCTTTAAAGTAGCAATTTCAATTACTTTATCTTTCAGTACTCCATCATACAATCCTTTTAGTTGATCTTTTAGTTCTTGAGTTGAAATGCCAGCCTCTACATTTTTCATTATTTCTTTAGCTTTCTCATGATTGACTATCTCTAATTTACTTTCAATATTATCAATGAGTTCCCGACTGGCTTTATTTACATTCTGTACAAAGTTATTGATCTGCTTATCGTCTACTAATGTAAAGTCTTTAGTCCAATCCTTAATATACATAAAACTATCTTCTGATGTATCTAATCCAAAGTGATTTGATGTGATATAGGCGGTCATTTCGGCCTCTCCCTCAACAACGCCACGCTTAGTTAAATCTTGATATTCTGCATGAGTGATATTTTTATGGAGAATTTCATGTGCTATTTCGTGAAATAGCACTTTGACTTTTTCTCCACCTGTTAAATCTGCTTTTAATCCTATTTCATCGCCTGCTTGATAACCTTTTGCAGCGCCTAAATCTCGTGAAAAAGTATTACTCTTGCCATGAAGATTATCTATAACATTAATCCCTTTATCTTTTAAATAGTCTCTAGCACCATCATAGATAGTGTTCAAATAATCTTTGTTATCAAATTTATAATCAAATTTACGGTTAGGATAGATGGCTGGATAATCTTTAGCTTGTGCATTCGTCTGTGTAATGTCATAGACATTACCTAATTTAAAATAAGTTTTTCCATTAAAAACTTTTATTTCTTTATTCTTGATAGCCTTTTTTTCAAATTTATTAGCAAATCTTAGGGGTTTAGTTTTCCCATTTTCATCTCTAAAAAATTTTGTTGAGTTAGGGACTAGAACTTGTATAGGTTTCTCATGTTCTTTAATTTTGAAGCCCTTTTCATTAAAGTGTTTTTCACTTCCTACATAAAGTGCGCCCTGATATTGACTAGCGATCAGCATTTGATTTTTTGCGCTGTAACCATACATTTTAGACATGAACTGCCCTAATTCTTTCATGCTGTTTTCATCTTTGAAATATTTTTTTATGTCGGTAATTGTCTTTGAAATGAAGTCATTCATTTCAGCCTGCTTATTTTTAGCGTACTCTTTACGATCCATAATAATTACTCCTTTCTTTAGACGATTTCAGGTACATCAATATCTACTTCTATTAAGATAGATTCAGATTCAATGGCTTGGTACGATTCAAAATATTCGCCTATAAAGTCACTATTAGGTACTATAATCTCTTTATTCAGTAAGGGACTATTTACTAATAACTGATTTTTATCTTTATAAAATTCTAAGACTATGCAAGTGTCAATGGTCATCAATTTCCACCCTTTCATTAACGTACTAACTTTATCTCTTTGTTTACTAATCTTCTATCATGTGAAATATCTTTTAAGTATAAATCTAGCTTATCTTTTGCTAAGGATTGTAATTTTTCGTTCCAGTCTTTAGCATTTTTAGGCTGGTCTACTTTAATAATATCATTATCATTAAATCTTTCCATAAAATCTTTTATGGCAGTATTTCCTGCTTTATCATTATCTAAGGCTAAAACGATTCTAAAAGGTTTTTGTTGATCATTAAATTTTTTATTGTGTTCATATATATCTTTCAGTGCTAGTGTGATTGCATTAGTTTTAACTCCTGATAGTGATAAATAACGTGTGTTCTTAAATTCCTCATTAAATCTGTTAAGCTGATAATAACTTAATGTATCAATAGGGCTTTCTAGGACAACCAGTTTTTCGATAGGATTATTTTCCTGCAAATCATCAATTTTGAAGCCTTTCCCATATTCACTACCTGAAATGATTTTGTTAAATTTTAAGTCGCCTGTTCCTCTTAGATCAGCACCGACTATATCGCCAGCGTTATTTTTCCAATGAAAGATAACATTATTTCTTTCATCTTGTGCTATATCTCCTGATTTTATGAGATTCTCTATTACATCAACATCAATACATCTTTCTTCTAATAGGTATTGATATGCTTTAGAAGTATCCATTACTTGTTTTATTTCATTTCTATCAAATGTTTTAGGATTTTCAACTTCTTCTCTTTTAACTGTCACGCCATCATTTAAAAGTGTTTGAACAACCTCATTAAATTTCATATTCAATACGTCTTTGCCAAAGCTGATAGCACCATATCCACCTTTATTAGCACTATTCCAAAAATACTTTTGTCCCATAATAAGCAGAGAGTCATGTTCATTACATCTGAAATATTTCCCCTCTTTAGTGAATGAAAGTCCATGCTGTTCTCCAAAGGTTACTATATCTTTTTGTTCTGCCTCTTTTAATTGGTCTTTAGTGAAATTCAAAGCGCCCACCTCCATTAAAAATGTAGTTTATATAGTTAAATTATATCATTTATATACTCAATCAAGTAAATTTTTCTTGTAAATGCTATATAAAAATTCTATGACTACACCTCGAATGAGGTACTATCTGGAGGCGAGGGGGGGCGAAATGTGAAAACTATTGAATGATAGCGCAAGCATAAATCTCGGTGCAAGTGTAAATTTGAATGGAGTGAAACGGAATGAAGAATTTAATGAAAATTTTTCAGTGAAGCGTTTTGAAAAAATTTTATGGCACTTGCACCGAGATGTGAAACTACAAAGAGATCGTGCAAGAGTGGTTTTTTCTTGCGCTTCTCTTTGTCTAGTTGAACTGCTTGTGCTATTCTGTTCAATAGCACATTTCGCCCCCCCTCGCCACTTAAATCATTAAGTTTGTGCAACAAACTTATCTATGTACTTCGCAAAAAACAGCACTCGTTAAGAGTGCTGTTTTTTGCTTAACTATAATTTTCGACTATTTTATCTTTTAGTTCTTCATCAAGTATGCCTGAATAATAATCATTATTTTTGAAGTATTGATAAATCATTTCTATGTCCTTATCATTAAGTTGAACACCAGTATAACTCATTTCATAGATAACTATTGCTTTAAATATTTCTTCTGTGCTTAATTTATAAAGCTGACTTACTAAACTGGCTATTTTATCTGTCATTATACAAACATTCCTTTAATAAGTCTTTTATGGATAAAGTTGGCTTCAATATAATTTAGTTGGTCTTGTCTTAGTGCGACTGTTTCGCCTGTTTCTTCTTCAAAGCCTACAATTAAGGCTGTGCCATGAAAATAATAATCTATATTATTGTTTGTATCAATAATCTGATTAATGTACATTGAATTATCCATTCCTGCTTTTGAAATCCATTCATCATCGACTATCATATCAATACCATTTCCAAATGTATTAAAGGCTAAAATTCCATTTATCGTATTCTGTAAAAATTCTGATTTTTGCTTGCTATCTGTTGGCAATTCCACACTTTCAAATCCTCTAGTTGTAACTATAATCACATTTTTCATTTTTAAAATCTCCTTTTGTTATATAGTGTTATATATACAGGTGTTAATAACACCTGTATATATAAAAAATTTTGGCTAATTAATTACACCTTTTTCTCTTAAGCTGCTAAATTCTTCATCAGTTACTACGCAAAAATCTAACATCTCTATACCAATTATATTCCCGACTTCTTGTAATCGTTTTGCTGTTTCGACGTCAGGTCTACTAAAATCTGATGTTGAACTTGGATGATTATGGCAAAATACTACACTACTGCAATTATTTATTATAGCAGTACAAAATGCTTCACGAGGGTGTATTATTGAGCTGTTAACTGTACCTTTAAAAACTTCATAACATACTATTACTTCATTTTTAGTATTCAATCCTAACATTACAAAATGTTCGCTTGTTCTGTTTCCAATCCAACTTCTTAAAAATTCTTGAATTTTTAAAGGGCTGTTAATTGTAAACCTTTCCTCTTTCCTTTTTTTATAATACTGTTTAAGTTCGGTAATCTCATAAATCATATTTCCGTTAAAATTTGGTTTTCTCATCATTGACCACTCCTATAATTTTTTGTCAAAACTTGGGTAGAGGTTTTTTTCTACTGCCTTTTGACATTTTGAAAGCACATTTTCTGTAAGTCGGTCTGTCTAGTGTGAATTTGAATGAAGTGAAACGAAATGAAAAATTTAATAAAAAATTTTCAGTGAAGCGTTTTGAAAAATTTTTATGGCACTAGACAGAACGCATGAATCACTGATGACAAGTGTCAGAACGTTTTTAACTGGCGCTGTCATCAGATGTTGAATCAGGAAATGTAAGCTGAGAAATGTCAAAAGGCAGTCTATCATTTAATTCAATTAAAGTTTTGCGTTAGCAAAATATCCATTGACTGTTGCGATTGATAAATGTTTCTTATATTGTTCCGCGATTATTTCATTATCTGCATTAAGTGAATATAATTCCTCAAAATTTAAGAAATGCTCTAGTGTATTGATGAAGTCATCTAAGTCGTCAGCTAGCTTAGTAATTTCTTTATAATCCCAGTCACAAAAGTCTACCTGTTTTATTAGAGAAAAAGACGCATAATCAATATAAACTGCATATTCAATTTCTTCATGGTCAATATCTCTACTGCTGACTAAAATTTGACAGTCAGTATAACTTCTAGGATTAACCATCTCAATAATGTCTTTTTCGAGTTCACTATCTGTTAAGCAAGTTTCTAATTCTTCAATATAATACGTGTTGAACATTCTTTTTAACTTATTTAATTGGCTTTCATTCATCATTGACCACTCCTAAATATTATTTATCAAAATGACGATAGGCTGTTACTATTGCCCTTTGATATTTTGAAAGCACATTTTCTGTAAGTCGGTCTGTCTAGTGTAGATTTGAATGGAGTGAAACGAAATGAAAATTTAATAAAAAATTTTCAGTGAAGCGTTTTGAAAAATTTTTATGGCACTAGACAGATCGCATGAATCACTGACGACAAGTGGCAGAACGTTTTTAACTGGCGCTGTCGTCAGATGTTGAATCAGAAAATGTAAGCTGAAAAATGTCAAAGGGCTTGCGAGATTGTTTTTTTAAATAAAAAAATCCGATCAGTTTACTGATCGGATTTTTCCTTTTTTAGTCTTACTTATTGAAATCTGAATAATATACTTTTATGCCTTTTTCTTTATCATCTTTCAGTTTTAAATATGCTGTATAAGTTCCTCCCTCTTTCTTTTTTATTTTAATCTTATTATCAGTGTAGCCCTTAGTAATAAGATTTATAAGTTCTTTTTTAGGAATAGAATTATTGTAGAATTTCTTGAAAAATATCTGATTACAGTTTGTGCATTTAAAAATTTTGTTGGCGTCTATAATCTTCCCTGATTTACAGTTGATACAATCGCATATCTCTTTATCATCAGATATTTTCTTTACTTCCTGCTTTAAATCAAGATGGCTTTCTTTTTCGTTCATCGTGTTTAACTCATGTTCAATAAATTTCATTGTATTATTTATGAATGAATTAGGATCAGCAGCGCCATCGCCTATTTCTTTTAATCGTTGTTCCCACTTGGCTGTCATTTCAGGAGACGAAAGAAGTGTACCCTCAACGCCTTTACAAAGGATAATGCCTTTATCTGTGATTTCTACATTGTTCTTCTTGACTGTTATATAGTATTTGTCTTTGAGTGTTTTAATTATTCCGTCTCTTGTGGCTTCTGTTCCTAAACCCTGTATATCATTAAGTATAGTAGCCTCGTCATTTCCCTCTACAAACTTACCACATGTTTTCATGAGATTGATTAATTGTCCCTCTGTATAGAGTTTAGGCGCTGTTGTCTTACCGTCTGTAATCTCTACCTGTACTTTAACCTGTTGACGTTCAGCGAGATCTGGCAGTTTCGTATCTTTATATTTTTCTGTATCTTCGCTAGTGCTTGAAAATAGGTATTTCCACCCCTTTATCTTTTCTATTTTACCTTTCGTAAAAAATTCAACATTATTTACAGTTGTGATTACATTTGTTTCATCATAAATATAGTTCTGTGCAAACATAGCAAGTGTTGTATTTACTACTTCTTGTAGCACTATCTGTTCATCTTTATCTAGCTTTTGAATTGTTTCTGCTGTCGGTATTTTTGAAGTCGGTATTATAGCGTGGTGTTCTTTTACTGCAGAAGAATTAACATATCTTTTTCTGCTTTCAGTGGTGTGTACTTCAAATTGTTTTCCGTAAACATTCATCAGTTGATCTAAATTAGCTTTCAGATAGTTAAATTCTTCATCTGTTATAAGATTGCTGTCTGTTCTTGGATAGCTTAATATTTTCTTTTCGTATAGGCTCTGTACAATACCTTTGGTCTTTTCAGGGCTAAACTTATAACGTTTATTAATAATGGATTGTAGAGTTGATAGAGAATGTAGTTTCGGCGATTGTTGTTGTTTTTCAGTCGTTTCTAGCTTAGACACAACTCCGTTAGTAGCGCTGCTTAATTGATTATCATTATATAGGCTGTCTATTTCATCTTTAGAAGTGGTCTTAATCTTTGCTTTTCCTTTATATGAGCCACTTTCAGCCTCAAAGTTCCCTGTAAGTTCATAGAATGTTTCTTCTTTGAAGTTAAGAATATCCTTATGTCTTTGATAAATCATAAATAATGTGGGTGTTTGTACACGCCCGATTGAAAATACTTCGTCAGATATGCCAAATCGCTTAAATAGATGTGTGTATAAGGGACTTAAATTCATTCCGATTAGATAATCACTAACCTGTCGTGCGTTTGCCTCACGATACATTAGAATGTCTTTGTCATTGTCTCTTAAAGACTTAAAACCTTTAATTATTTCACTTTCAACCAGTGAATTAATCCATAGTCTTTTGATGTTTGTATTTTTACTGCCTGATAATCTTAATATTGAATAGAATATATTACTGCCCTCTCTATCAATATCACAAGCATTGACTAGGCATTTCGCCTCTTTTATTAATGAACTTACCACCTTAAATTGTTTCTTCTTATCAGGTGCGACTTTATATTCTAGTGGATCAGGCTTATAAGGTAAATTTGAAAGATTCCAGTTATTGATAGGATTAGAATAGTCTTTCGGGAGTTTCAATTGAACTAAGTGACCAAATCCCCACGTTACAACTGCATTACTAATTATATTGTCTTTCAGGACAATATAACCGTCTTTACTATCTTTTATCCCTAAAGCACTTGCATAATCCCTAGCCTGACTTGGTTTTTCTGCGATGATCACATAATCATACATAGTACCACTCCTTTTATATTGTAACTATATTATAACACATATGTTAATAACACTAATATATATAACACTGATATTATTTAATAAAGAAGTACCATTTAATAAATGGTACTTTTTTTTATAAATCAATGTCATCTTCCAGTACATTGTCTTTAATTTTATGCTTATCAATAATCTTTTTCTCTGCTCTTTCTATTGCCTGCTGTTGTTCTTCATCAGTCGAGTTATTGAAATCTTCTGCCTCTGTCACTTCGTCTAAATCGTATGCTGTAATTGACAATATATTGTTAATGTCATTGATCCCATTTATCTTTTCTTCATCATTTAAGTTATCAAACGTTTCTTTTATAAGATGACTGTTTTGTTCTTCTTCCATTTTCTTGTTGTACTGTTGATGTGGATCAACAACATGGCCATTATCTGTTTCTTGTTGTTCGTTTTCTTCGGGAATATTGTCTTGCTGTTCTTTATCATTTGATGAGGTAACTTCTATCTCATTTTCAAAGTCGTGAGTTGCTTTTTCTTTTCGCATTTCACTGAATGTCTTTTGTTTTTCTATATCAAATATTATTTCTTCTTTTTCGCTTTCCAGTGGCTCTGTGTAGCCCAACTGTTTTCTCATATTATTGTAATTGACCTTATACCCATCATCCTTACCAAGTGTTAACAGATTAGGATATATATCTGCCTGAAATGCTTTATGTAAAAATAAGGGATCTTGGCCAGCAATTAAAACAATACATTCATGTTTTTTTAATGATCCGATTTCGGCAGGAGTCATTAATGGTCTTTTAATATAATTATCTCCAATTTGACGACTTATATTACCTTTACTTTTTGTCATGTCGTTTTTCTTTTGAGAAATAGTAGTGTCTCCTAAAGTCTCGCTTATCCACTTAGTCGTAACAGTGTCCTTTTTATCAGCTCTTAGTAAAACTGTAGTATCATGATTTCCTAAAATATCTGTCGCTTCATCTTTGCCATACATACTCCTTTTTTCTAGCTGTGCTTTATTTTGAATGATAGTGTGCATTGATAGACCTAATGATCGACAAGTAGCCAATACTCTTGAATAGTTATCAAGTTTACCGATATTCGCAAATTCATCTAGCATAAAAACGACTTTACGTTTCAGCTTATTTGTTTTACTTTTTTGTGCTATTTGATAGTAAATATTTATCATCTGTGAGAAGAATACAGATGTAAGAGGGGCGAACGTGTTATCTTCCATACTTAATTTTACATACAGTATAGATTTTTCTTCTATGAAATCTTCAAAGTTAAAATCACTTTTTCTAGTCATTGCTTTCACTTCTGGCAGCTTGAATAAACTAAATCCATTGTTCAATGTAGATGTTACAGATTTTCTTGTAACATCTGTTAAATCCTTAATGGAGTTTAACAGAGGTTTTGCAGGGTGGTCGATTGAAATTGTATCTACCCACTGTAAGAAAGTATCTTCATCTTGAACATACTTATCGTAAATTTCTACAACTTTTTCTAGGTTAGCTTCATCTTTATCAAATTCAGTTTTTACATACACTATTAAAGCAGAAAGAATATTTGTTGCAGAGTTTTTAAAGAAAGCGCCACTACTATTTTCTCCGCCTTTTTCAAAGTTAGTAATGATTGTGTTCGCAATTTTCTGTGCGTCTAATGGCGTTTCTACATAATATAAAGGATTGTATTTTGATTGCATAAAATCCACAAAGTCAACCTGATAAACTTTGAAGCCTTGATCTCGTTTCAATTGTGCTGTTAGGGCGTGTAGTTCTCCTTTTGGATCGGTAACGATAATAGATTTATTTCTTACATTAATAATATTAGGTAGTACATAGGATTGGGTTTTACCAGCACCTGATGAACCAATAATAACTACATTCTGATTATCAATACTTGTTTCATCGTGCATTATTAATAAGTCTTTTTTATCAGGAACTTTTCCTAGAATAAAACCATTTTCCATTTCAAGATTCTTTTTTAAATTCTTAGTGTAATTACTGTTTTTTTTCTTAGCTAAAACTTTTCCGTCTCTTAATTCATCAGGATTCCCCCATCTAGCTGTACCATGAATACCTATGTCATCAGCTTCACTATAACCTTTTTTAGTAAATAATATTCCCTGCACTAACCAACAAATCGCTAATAATATTACAAAAATAATAATGTATGGGGCGTACCATTCAATGTTTGAAATGCTTTTGAAAACGGGCTCAAATTTGAAATAGTCGTCTTTAAAATTGCTTATGTCAGGCAGAGGATTTTTAAGTCTACCATTTGAAAAGTACATATAATAAAGAGTGAATAATGCCTGTGAAATTACTGTACTGATTAATAGTAATGTTAATATTTTCCACCAAAAACCTTTTTTCATTTTCATATCTTTCATCATTGACCACTCCTATCTATATATTGATTGTTGATTATCTTTTTTCTTTTTCTTCTTCTTCTTACTATTGATATTGCCCTGCATATATTCATTATTAGCATACATAGTTAAGCTGTTAAGAAGATTATTGACTAATCCTTTATGTGAGTTATCAGTTCTATTATGTTCCTGATAAGATTTACTATGATGAACATTCTTATGATCGTTTACATGATTTCTAATTACAGTATCAACTGATTTTATATCATCTTTATTTTCTATACTGTCTATTTTTGCAAGCAACTGTGACTTAGAATAAACATCTAATTCTTCAATTAATTTTGCATGCTGGAGTGGTAAAGTACGTGCAAGTTCATCGTTTATAAATACTTCAATTTCGTTCAGTTCTTCCATCTTACTATCAATAAACATCTTATTAATCAATACATTCTCAATGGCATTTTCAGTGATTTCATTTTGATTATTTTTAATCACTCGATCTGCGAAGAAAATATCCTTACTTGTTTTAAGATATTGGTCACGTTTTTTCAGATTTTCAGGAATGTCAGCGTGATCTCGGAACGCTTTTTCTACATAAGCTGTTTCAATGAAGTTGCCTTTAAGGGCTTCATTTACTATAAATGCTTTTTCATCATTGTTAAACTTCTCAAAGTTTCTAGGATACATAATCTCAACAATTTCATTATTGATACGGATATTGTCAAGATATATAGACTTAGCAGATTGATAGATATTTTGTTGTACTTCTTTCTGTTTATAGATATTTGCTTTCTCATTATTAAGTTCACTGATTTTATTATTAATCTTTTCAATAAAGGTTTCAGGGTTAAATCCATAGTCTTTTACAGACTGTCTATCAGTTTTATATTTGTCAATTAATTCTTCATAATATTGAGTTTTTAGTTCTACTTTTAGAATATCATTATTAATTTTTCTACCGTAAGTTGAGGCTTTATCATGCGTATTATTGATTGTTTCTTTTGCTTCAATATAACCAGTAGAATATTTATATCTGCTATCTAAAGTCGCTTGTGCTTTCGGATCAATATGAATAACACTGTTTGCATATTCAACAGCTTTATTAAATGCATTTTGTCTTTTAGTTTGTTTTTCATCAATGACAACATCATTAATAAGTCCTTTATTATAGTCAGCAATTTCTTTGTTTAATTGACCATAAAAAGTGACAGGTTTATATTCAATTCCTGCTTTTTTACAACGCTTTTGTTCTCTTTTTTCTAAACGATATTCTTCTCTTGAAAGGGGAATATGAGCAATCTCTTTGCGCCCTTGATCTTTAAAACTTCTTGCGTCATATACACGATTACTGTTTTCTCTTTCGGCATAAAAATTTAATTTGTCCGCCCAATTTTTACGTAATGTTTTTATATCTAATTCAGCAAAACGGATTTGTTCTCTTAATCTATTTCCATTTTTATTTAATAATACTTTTCCATTTTCATCATATTTTGTTCTAGTTACTGTTTTATTTCCCCACGTACCATCAGCATTAATAGGACGTATTGTTAGGAGAATATGAGCGTGAGGATTATTAACGTCATCTCTATGAATACTTACATCAGCAATCATTCCTTTACTAACAAATTCATCTTTAACGAAGTCTTTTGTGAGTTCAGTCTGAATATCTCTGTCTATATCATTAGGTAAACTAATTAATACTTCAGTTGCTAATCTAGGTGCTTTTGTCATTGATTTTTTACTTTCTATTCTATCAACTTCATTCCATAAAGTTGATCTGTCTTTAGTCCATTCAGGCGCATGATCAGGAGTTAAAATCATGGATTCAGGTTTAATACTATGCTTTGCAAATTGAATATGTTCTTGTGTTCTTTCACTAAAAAGTTTTTCATCAGCACGATATGAAGCACAAGCAACAATATTTCTTGTCGATCTATTAATATGTTTTACTTCTAATCTGAAATAACCATTAGCCATAATTTTTCCTCCTTTCTCTTAGCCCCTGCAGGAACTAGACGTTTTTGAACTAGCCCAGATTATGCAATTTGAAAAATTGCATGTAACTGGGCAGTACGTTCGTACTGGTACTATTATAACATGATTTGATGACTTATCCAATTGGATATGATACAATTATTTTATAAAAATTATTAAGGAGTGTTTTAAATGGCTAGAAAAATTTCAAATTCAAAATTAAAAAAATTTACAAGTATTGATGAACGAATTGAACAACTAAAAAAGGAGAAAGAAGAAAAACAAAAAGAGCTTGCTCTTAGCATTGGATCTTATTTCTTAGAAAGTTTTGATATTAATTCATTTGAAGATGTAGATGAGATTTATGAAATTTTGGATCAGGCAGTAGAATTAAGCGATAGTAACGTTAAAAAAATTGAAAAATATAAAGAAAAAGATGATGAAGAAAAAATAGAATCAGATTTTGTAAGAGATGATTTAAATGACAGATAATCTTTTAAATGATTTAAAACAAGTACAGGCAAAGATTGAATTAGAAAATCTATCAAAAAATCGTGATGTAAAAAAATATAGAAAAGATAGAGCGCACCGTTTAATTACAAAAGGTGCGCTCTTAGAAAAATACTTTGAATGTGATAATCTTACGATTGAAGAAACAGAAGAATTGTTAAAGATTTTTGCTAATTATGTAAATGCAAATAAACCTAATCAATTTAAAAAGGGTGTGTAGTTATGAAATATTCTAAAACACCATTAGAAAATCATTCATTAGAAAATGATAGCAATTATCTGAAATTAAAATCTGTCGAGTTTGAAAAAAGTCTTATGCAAATAATTAAAAATGATGAAAAAACAAATAGATATGACGATTTTTTAAATGAACTTAGTGAAAAATCTAATCATTTTAAAAAAATATTATATAAAATATTTAATAAAGATTTAGTAGATAAAAGTATAAAAGTTTTTACTGACACTCTTAGCAGCCTTAACTTTAATTCAACTATAATTAAAGAAACATTTCATGACTTAGGTACCATGAATAAACTTGATAATTTTATAGGCAACGTTGAAGAAAAAATTAAATTAATTACAGATAAGTCATCTATTATTAATTTGAATGATTCGGATTCTTTAGAGAAATTAAACAAACAATTAACTACTCTTAATAAATTAGTTACTGAAACTGAAAGTCAAGAAAAACAAAAAAATGATTTAGATAATCTAAGACAAGATTATCTAAAAAATACTTTACTGATTGAAAATCAATCATTTATGAAAATACCGAATATTAATAATTTAGATAATCGACAACTGAAATCTCTCTATAATTTTTCAAAAGACATGCAGATCGCTTTAAAAGAAATCAATAGTAATGATGTTGGAATTAGAAAACTTGAATATCAGAACTATCAAATTATAAATAATATTTTGGATAAACAACCACATTTAAAAGATGAAAGAATTAACGATCAGGTCAAACTTAAAATTAAAGATTTACGATTTGACGATTCAATACTTAAAAAAACAAGCGATGAAAAAATTAAAATATATCATACTTTCAGTAAAAATATTATTGATTCACTACCTAAAGAACAGATGAAAAACATTAATAATTCATTCAAAAAAGAACATAATCACTCTGTGAATTTATATAAAAGTAATAAAGCTAAAAACAATCCTATTTATCAGGGACTTTTCTCTAAAAGTAGTATTCAGGATAAAAGCGATAACCAAAAATCTAAACAGAATGTGAGGTAATATTTATGAATATTTTAGAAGAACAAGAACAGTTACAAACAGCCTTTCGTACTGCAACTTATTTTAATGCAACTGTACTAAAAGAACAGAAAATGCGTGAAAATGAAATCAACAATCTTCTTAATAAGTTACCTGCTGATGAAAAAAATGATTTAACTAAAATAGATTTTAAGAAAAATTATGAAGATAAATCCTTAGAAGAAGTTAAAGAATTATATAAAGAAAAATACTATATGCAAGAAAATTTTTATCTTTATGAGACGGTAAATGGTATAGATGATCAAAATATGAACAAACAATTTACTCATAATAGTATGGAAATTGAGTACATGGAAAAAAACATTCTTAGTGACACCGAAAAAATAGAATTACAGTTAGATGTAAAAGAAGAAATGCTTGATAATGAAAAGCTTGATCGTGAAATCTTAAAACATACTTATAACTACAATAAGAATTTAGAAAGTCACTTTAATGAAAAGCAAGCAGGTAATGATATAACCGAACTCGAACAGGAGTTATACAATAATTTAGTACATAAAAAACTCTTAGAGCAAAACAGTATAGCATTTTCTAATAAAAAAGATTTGCTTACTGAAATAAATAAAGATGATGTGAAGAAGTTAAATAAAAAATTAGAAACCTCAAAAAAAATGGATAAACTCTATTCTAATGATTTAATGTGGAAAGTTGTTGAACAGAAAAGTAAGAACGCCATACACCTTAATAACAGCAATCCTGATGTATCTTTGGACGCTAGAAGTAATACAGATAGCATTAACCTTAGCGCCTCTCAAAATGGCGATATGAGGCTATCAAATAGCAAACAGCAAGTAGAGAGTAGTTATCTTAACTCTTATCGTAATTTAACTAATGTTGAGAAAATCAGAACGACCAATCAACAACAGTTAAGCGAAAAAACCGATGAAAAAAGAGATGATTTAAGAGATAATAAAGAAAACAGAAAATGGGGGAGATAATATGAAACACTTAGTAAAACTCTTACTATTAACAAGTTTAATACTTGTTCTTACTGCCTGCTCTGATAAAGAGGATCAGCTTAAAGGAGAATGGATTTCCACAAGTCCAGAAACAACTAAATTCTTAGGAGAAAGTTTTAAATTTGAAAATGGTAAATTTACCTCTAGTGATTCTTCTACTTTTTTAGTCTATTACGAATATTCAGGATCGAATAAAAATATTATTAAGATTTATGATTCTAAGCCTGAATCCAAATCTTTTGATAGAGATTATCCTGATATTTCAGGCAATTTCAAAATTGACGGAGATAAAGCATATATCGAAACTGCAGAAAATGGAAAAATGACATTTGAAAGAAAATAAAAAAGGAGGCCTGTATATGTTAAATATCAGGCCTCTTTTATAAATATTTATAAAAATTTATATATTTAATTTGAAATTTCCACAATTAAGTATTACAATTTAATTAACTTAATAAGAACGTAAAAAGAACACCCTAGCATTAATAACTGTTAGTAGCAGTCATTAATCGCTTACCGTATGTGCGTACGGCAAACACTTTAAGAATGTTCTTTAACTTTTGTTCTTATGATATTATTTTAACCGATTTATTACAGTAATTCAATAATATCGTTTGACAAAAATTAAACAGATTAGTGTATGTAACACATGTGTTAATAACACGTGAGTTATAATATTAATATCAATCATTCAAAGAGTATAAGCCGATTATTATACGGTTTGTACTCTTTTTTCGTTCCTAAAACGAAAGGATTGATTTATTATGACTTACCTTATCAACTTATCAGAACATAAGGCGTTTGATAGTGTACAGGAAATGAATTACCATGTTAAGCAATTAAGTAAAGAAGTGTCTAAGACTTACTACAATACTTATATGTTTTTAACTCGTTACAGCTGTAAATGTGCAGGCGTATCACATCTTAAAAAGGAAACTATTGCAGGTAAATTAAATCTTTCATTACGTACAGTTAAAAGACATCTAGACTATCTGAAAGCAAATCATTTTATTACTGTTGTTGGTACTTCTCGTATTAAAAGAGGAGGAGATGGTGCAAACATCTATATTATCAATAGTCTTGAACGAAGAAAACAACTTATGGCTCAAAATGACACCCCGCAAATGACACCCCGCAAAGATACTAAAAAAGACGGTAAAAGCCTTTCACAGCAAGCGATGGAGTATGTCAGAATTAAAAAAGAAACTATTTTCTTTAAAGCTATTAAAAAATCTTTTAATGTTACAGAGCGCAAATATAAATCATATTTGAAACGTATGAATAATATCAAAAACTTTAGATCGTGTCCTGAGAATGTCCCTGAATTTATCTATAAATCTAATTCTGCATTTTTCACAGATAAACAGATAAACAGCATATATAACGTTGTATTAGCACAAACAGAAGATTGTAACCTAGATACTGATGAAATTGACGAGATCGCTGTATATACGTTTAAAGCGATTGTTATTGCTATGCGTGACCATGAAAAATATGGTAAAGAACGTATTAGAAATTTATTTGCTTATGTTAGTAAAGTTGCAAGAAGAAAACTGGTTGAGGTTATGGAACGTAAGACGATAGATACATTAGACTTTAGTCTTTTCATGAAACAGGCTAATTTTTAAAAAAGTACAAAAAAATAGAGTAAAAGCTTAGAGCTTTTACTCTAGTGGTCAATGATATTATTATATTATCATTTTTCGTTTGTTTCGTCCTGTTCTTTAGCTTCTACGTTTAATGCTTGCACAGGTCTGCTTAATAATTCGGCTCTATCTATAATATCAGAAAGCTTGACATTATAATATTCAGCTAGTTTCAAGAAGATCAGCAAAGAAGTACTAGGTCTTTTTCCATTCTCTACATCTGATAAGTATGGGGCAGACATTTTTAAATCGTCTGCGACTTCTCGTTGTGTAAGGTCTCTTTCATTTCGGATATTTTTTAGTTGTTGGCAAACTTGATAATAATGACGCTCACTGGTGTACAATATCTGCACCCCCCGTATCTAATTTAACAGTGTATTTAACACTAATATTATACACTTATATTCTTAATTATATGTATGTACTAGTCGTATTACAATATATATATAAACTCATGTTATATAAATTTCGCAAAAACTATAAATATTATGTAATTAAAAATAAAAATTTATGATTATATTATTATTTTTAAAAAAAGATACACATTTATAGTTATAATAAATGTGTATCTTTTTCATTTTCTCTATGTATATATTGAAACACATTATCTCTATATCCCTTTAATATAGCAATAATTAAAGCGTTTCTGTTACTATACTGAGAATTAATACTTTTAAGATAGTCTAAGTCCTCTTTTAATTCTTCTTCAATATTTAAAGATATTTTAGTAATTTTTTTTTTCAATCTAAAACCCCCTTGTAATATATTTGTATATACTATTATAACACCAAATTCCTTTATTATTAATAATTATTTAATAAAAAATATGGATAAATGTAATATTTTTATTTACTCAAAAGGAGATAAATAGTATAATATAGATAACATAATAAAAGGAGGAGAAATCTATGGATCAAATATTTGACCCAATCAGAAACATGGGGAATGATGCAATTAGTGGTTTTATTACATTAATAAGTATCGCTGCAACTTTAGGAATCATTATTTGCGCTTTAGGTGCTACTTTCGGTTCAGAAAAATCAAAAGAAAAATTCAAATCAGCATTTCCATGGATTATAGTCGCTTTTGTAGTCGCTTTGTTGGCTCGTGTAATTGTTACAGCTGTAAGAGGTTACTTCTAAGCGTAATTTAATAACTTAGAAATAGGGCATATGCCCTATTTATTTTTAAAAAAATGAGGTGTTTTGATGGCTAGTAAGAGTTTTGTTGCACAAAAGGATATAGAAGTCGACAAGAATAAATATATTTGGATTATTAGACTTGTTGATTTATATGTTACTACACCTTTCATCATATTAGGATTTATAGGAATGAGATTACTTTACAAGATGGGTATTAATCCTTTCACAGACGGGATTCTATCATTCCTTTATATATTTCCTCTGCTACCAGCAGTAATAGTGTTTCTTGCTTGTACAGTAGAGCATGAAGAATATAAGCGTAAAAACATTAAATTGATGAATTGGGCGACTTACAAATATAAATTTAACAAGCAAAAAAAGGTTTATGAAAAGACGAATAAAAAAATCATAACAAGAGGGGATTTTATGGAGGATATAAGAAGTCAAATCGGCCTATATGATATTTCAGGCGAAAACTATGAAACCTTAGAAGATAAGATAGTTAAAGTTATTGAAGTACAGCCGATAAATGTTACAAGTTTACCGAGACGTGATCAGCAGACGATATATGAAGCATTTGAGAACTTTCTGAAAGACTTACCATCAAAAATACAGCCTATACAGATAATGAATACAACTAAACCTGTGTCACTAAAAGATTACATCACGTATTGTAAAGAAGTTTTTTCTGATAAAGACGATAAATTTGACCGTATGTTTGGAGAAAGCTATATAGATTTAGCAAACTCTATTCAGAAAAATAAAAACATGGTTAGTAAGTCGTTTTATGTTTGTGTTGGTTTATCCAATAAAAACAAGAAGAACTATGACTTATTAGAACTATATACAGAACAGATTGTAGACAAATTGAACAATATGCTGCCTAGCCAATTTTCATTATCTGCTAGAACATTGAATAACGAAGAACTGTTTGACCTGATTCATCAGAAAATTGATTATTCTTCTGCACAAGTTAAGAACGACGATAAAGAGTACCACGATCTTGTTATCTTCGGCTCTAAGGAAACAAAAGAATTTGAGGATTACTGGAATGAACACAATAAAACACACATTCTATAACAGGGGGTTGGAAGTATGAAACTTAAAAATATATTTAAAAAGAAACAGAATGATTCTGATATTAAATTAGAAGATACACTAAGTACAGCGAACAGTAACGTCTTAAACAGAATAGCGCCCGACAGCATACAGATTCATCAGGACTATGTACAGCTTGGCGATAATTATACGAGAACTTATGTGATTACTAACTATCAGAGAAATATTGACGCTGATAGATTGAGAGAACTGTCAGAAATCAACGAAAACATAGATATTAGTTACTATATTGAAGAAATTGAAATGTCTTTAATTCAGAAACAGCTATCTAAATCTATGAGTGAGAACAGAATGAAATTGAATGCACCTAACGTGAAAGACCATCTAAAAGCAGAGGCAGAGGCTCAAATTGAAACAGCTAGAAAACTTTTAGAACAGTTGTCTTACGGACAAACTAAGATGTTTGCTTTTCATACGGTGGTCACTGTTGTTGCTGATAGTCAGCGTGAATTGGATAGACTAAACAACCTAGTACAAACTAGATTATCAGCATTAGGAATTATGATGTACCCTCGCCTGCGCTCAAAAGACGCATTTGACAGTGGGTTGCCTTTTACTAATAACAAAGTAAAGGAATTTACGGAAAGCACCTTTACATCAGAGGCATTAAGTTATTTCTTTCCTTTCCACGAAAATGAAATCAACCATACGAACGGTATTATAAATGGACGAAACAGAAGTACAGGAAACATTGTAAAAGTTGATCCTGATATTCTATTAAATAAACATAAGTTCGTTGTTGGTATTTCGGGATCTGGGAAATCAACTTTATTATTTGCTGATATGATGAGACTTAAATCTTTCGGACATAAAATAATGACAATCGATCCTAAAGGGGAGTTTGGCCGACCTTACGAAGCGAGAGGCGGTAAATGGTTTAAATTCTCTAATAAACCTAATTCAAACATACTGAATATGTTTGATGTACCCAATCAATCTTTCAAAGTAGATGACACTGGCGAATATACAGAGCGCATTAACCCATTACGAGACCATATTATAACGCTAATGGTTTCTTTCAGATTAATGTATCCGAACATGACACTCGAAGCTAAAAACGATTTACAAGATGTATTAATTGAACTTTATAGAAAAAAAGGAATGGATTTAGATAATGAAGATTTAGATTACTCACAATTTACTGCTAAAGACTATCCTATATTATCGGATTTAGCTGATTTAATTGATTCTTATGAAACAAGTGAAAGTGAAGCTGATAAAGAGAAATATAAATCACTGTATCTGTTCAGAAAAGCGCTAGAGGGTTATGTGAACGGTATATATAAGCATATCCTTAATGGTCATACCAATGTAGAGATTACTCATGAAAACAATGACCTCGTAGCTTTTGATGTGTCAGAAGTTACAGAGAATGACGAGATTAACAATATAGTTTATTTCAATGTCCTGAATTACATTAAAAAAATCATATTAAATGGCGATGGAACGCCTACACAAGTATACGTAGATGAAGCACACTATATCGCTAATCCTGATGTACCTTTAGCGATGAAAAGTCTGTTTATTATGATGAAAGTGTTCAGATCAATGAACACTGGTGTTACTTCAGCAACTCAATCTATTACTGACTTCTTATCAGCAGAGGAAAAAAACAGAAATTATGGCGAGGCTGTTATCGATCAATCTGTACAGCGTGTTTTCTTGCCTATGCAGGAAAAAGAGGTAGAAGAAGTAAATCAACGCTTAAATCTGAAATTAAGTGAAGATGACATTGAGTTCTTAAAAGTGAGAAGTGGCGAAAAAACTGATGAGGCAGGAAAAGGATTTTACTATGTGGGATCGAAGAAAATTAAGATTGAAATTGTTCTGACTGAATTAGAAAAAGCCATATGGATTGATAAAAACTATGAATTATTAAATATGTAGGTGATGTAATGGATTCACAAAGACAAGTAGGTAGGTTAGGACGTATAGCCATTTTTCATTACTTAGGTATTTTTGGATCGTTTCTTCTGATTTTATTTCTAGGAATAACTGTATTGCTAGGCAATATGCTCGAATCACAAAAGGAAAAAGAGGATAAAGAAAAAGCTTCGCAAAATATTTCAGGTTACACAATAAATGGTGGAGTGATAAATAATCCGCGTTCAAATTATAAAGATAATGAGTTACCTAAAGAATTTAAAATTCTTTATGAGAATATAGCCAAAAAATATGGTATTGACTGGCAACTTTTAGCAGCAATTCATAGAGTAGAAACAGGATTCAGTAGTAATGTAGCTGTTTCTTCTGCAGGGGCAGTAGGACATACCCAGTTCATGAAATGCACGTGGGCAGGGTGGGGCTACACTGGTTGTATGGGGGGACTTGGCAACGCCAATATTCCTGAAAATATATATACCGATCCAAAGATGATTGCTAAGTATAACGGCGAGGGAGTGGACGGAAATGGCAACGGTAAAGCTAATCCATTAGAGATTTCTGATTCTTTGAGCGCAACAGCAAAAAAATTAGAAAAAGATGGTGCAAATTCTAATCCTGAAAAAGCAGTCATCACATATAATCACTCACAAGATTATGTGAATGATGTAATGCGCCATTATAATGCCTATAAATCTAATGCAGTTTGGGTAGTAGCAGGCATTAAAAACGTTAGTGATTTAGGCAAACAATCAAGTAGAGCATATGACAATGGAAAAGGATTTAAGCTAGACGGGTCACTGCCAAAAATACTTAGTCCAAAATCCTATGAATATCAGCCAACATACCCATGGGGGCAGTGTACTTGGTATGTTCATCAAAGAAGAAAACAAATAGGTAAAGATGTTGGATTAATGATGGGCAATGGTGGAGATTGGGACACAAATGCTAGAGCGCAAGGCTTTGCAGTAGGTAAAGTACCAAAAGTTGGTGCTGCGGTCTCAATGCCTCATGGTTCGTTTGGTAGCACATTGACATATGGTCATATTGCTTTTGTTGAAAAAGTTAATTCAGATGGTAGCTTTATTGTCTCTGAATCTAACGTTAAAGGATTAGGTGTAATCAGTTTCAGAAGCTTTACAAAAGGAGAAGGGAATCAGATGGATTTCATATATGACAAGAAATAAAGATAGTGTTATAATGTTAATAACACAAATGTTATTAACACTTGTGTTATTAACATAAAATAAGGAGTGGTGTTATGAAGAAAATATTGGTATCTGCTTCACTTGTACTTATGATCGCAGGGTGCAGTAATCAGGATAAAGAAGAACAGCATAAACCTGTTGACACGTCGAAGATGATTGAAGATGTATCGAAACAAGCATTAGAAATGACTTATAGTAATGACGAAATTCAGGCACAAACTAATTATAATGACGTATTTACTCAAAGTTTGAGGAATAAATTTGAACAGCAAAATCAAAGTTACAATAAATCTCCTATAAAAAAAGAAATTGAAAATATTGATATATATATCAATGCTAGCAACGATGTTATGTACTCCTTAAAATTGAGTGAAATTAATGACAGCAGTAAAAACGTTGATATTACTGAACGATATGGAAAGATAAAGATTGATACAGAAGATAAAAAAATAAAGGTAGATAGAATGGAAGAAGTAGGCTTTAATTTTTCAGGTGGTGGAAATCATGAATAAACGACTGAAATTATATGTAGTTACAGGTCTTTCAATATTAGTCTTAGGGCTTGTAGCCATCATGTTATTTTTTAATCCTTTCGACAGTAGAAATGATGTCAATGATTCCACTATAAAATCTGATAGTAATAGTGTAGTTAAAGATAATAAACAATATAGCAACAACCAAATTGAAAAAGCAAATCAAAGAGATTCAATGTTCTTAGAACTTGAAAAAGCCATGAATAAGTATGTAACTGGTATTTATGCTCCTACTACTCAAAAAGAATATGATGAAGCACTAGGTATGAGAAGTACCAACGATATAAAATCATTTGAAAAAAGCGCTAAAAAATTAATTGATGATGATACAAGAGAAGTTACAGATACTAATTTTGATTTTCAGTTGGTAGATAACAAAACAGTATCAGGTAACTATGAATTTGA
>NZ_JBVGOY010000097.1:0-238 GCF_058188655.1 Macrococcus sp. CoH-51_TC_04 | reverse complement strand
ATTAAGCACGTCCATACCCATGATGAACTGCGCGATCCACACTAGCTTCTTCACGAATCCGAACTGATCTTGAACATTGAGCAGTGCTGTATAGGCATCCGCGTAATTGCGCGAGTACGCGGCAACCATAAAGTCGATGGCCAACTGCTCGTCGGCGCTGACGGTGCTAGCGAATACAGTGCCCACATCATCGGCGCTGAGCAGCTTAGGCTTCTTGCCCTGAATGCCATCGTAGTAC
>NZ_JBVGOY010000096.1:0-238 GCF_058188655.1 Macrococcus sp. CoH-51_TC_04 | reverse complement strand
CCTCGGTGACCAGCTGCCGCGGCGGCGACGACATCGTCACCGGCTGGTCGTCCTCCCGACGAAGGTTCTCCTCGCGCTGGAGGCGTTCCTGCTCCGCCGCGAGAGCCTGCGCGTAGGCGCGGAACTGCGCGGCGAGCAGGCCGGTCGGGTTCTCCCGCTCAGCGGCGTACCGGTCGCGGCGCTCACGATCGAGCTCTTCCGCCGACGGGTGCTGCGGGTCGGCCCGCAAGAGCTACGC
>NZ_JBVGOY010000095.1:0-242 GCF_058188655.1 Macrococcus sp. CoH-51_TC_04 | reverse complement strand
GGATTAGCCACGATATTCCGCAGCTCGGCTTGCAGGCCGAAGAAGATGGAAGCGCGGTATTCCTTGTCCGATCGTGCCGAGCAGTACGACGAAGCAAACTGCACGCCGGGCGGCAGTTGAGCTGCGTGGCTCCACTTGTAAACGTCGGTGTCAAGCGCGAGATTGAATTGGTTGTCCATTTTGCAACTCCTGTTGCTGAACATTGTAAAACGCGGGCTCCTGCCCACGGTACTATTTACTAC
>NZ_JBVGOY010000015.1:0-31213 GCF_058188655.1 Macrococcus sp. CoH-51_TC_04 | reverse complement strand
AGAGTAGGACGTTGCCGGGCAATATATAAATGGATGCGATGAGCCGCACATTGGGGACCTGTTAGGTCTCTTTTTTTATACAAAAAAGTAACTGCATAGTGCAGTTACTTTTATTTATTATGGGTTTAATTTTTTAGTCGTTTAATAATGGAAGAGATTTCATCGTCTTCGATACTTCCAAATCCGATAATATATTTATTTTTATAACTTGTTTTTTCTCCAGAATAGTAATCATCTATCGTATTAATTGCAATACTATCTTTATTGATAATTTCTTTCGTCTCGAGTACGAAGTGCATACCCGCATCACTGCCAGTTATATTACTTTGCTTAAAGGTCTCTCTAACAGACTGAAGTACAAGCTCTAATTTCTTCTTATATTCCTTTCTCATCCTGTTAATATTTCGTTCAAATTCACCATCTTTCATAAATGCAGCTATCATATATTGAATATGTCTTGGAACAGTGTTATTTGGCTTTGACATCGCTTTATACAATTTCAGCAGTTTATCAGGCAGTACTAAATAGGCACATCTGATGCTTGGATAGATAGATTTTGAGAATGTACTCATATATATCACACAATCATTGCTCATACCTTGTAATGCAGCGAGAGGCCTTCCTTTATATCTAAACTCACTATCGTAATCGTCTTCAATAATATAGCGATTTTGTTTTTGCTTTGACCAATTAATCAGTTCAGTTCTGCGCTTTGCGCTGAGTACGACACCTGTTGGGAACTGATGACTTGGTGTAACGTGCACAATTTCAACATCTTCAGGAAGTGATGAAACGATGAGTCCTTCTTCATCAATATCGATATACTGATAGTCTTTGTGTTCGCTTTGTAATACTTTTCGAATGAGTGGATAACCAGGGTTTTCTAATATATATGAGCTGTTACCTAATATTTTAGTAAGGAGGGTAAACAGCTGTTCTGTAGAACTGCCGATAATGATTTGATAATTTTCGCAGTTCACTCCGCGAGAATGATATAGATAGCGTCTAATTTCATTGCGCAATATTTCTTCTCCCTGAACATCACCAAGTTCCAGTAAATGATATTGCTCTTGTTCAAATGCATCTCGTGCGTACTTTCTGAATTTGTGAAATGGAAATGATTTTATGTGACTGTCTTCTATTTTAAGAGATAACTGTCTTTGTTTATGATGATGATTTGGCATGTCTGATTTACTTTCAGGTGCTATATTTATCGTCTGAATATCTTCTACAAAAAAACCTACTTTTGGTACTGAATATATATATCCTTCATCCAGTAATTGCTGATATGCGATCTCGATTGTGGTTCCACTTAAGTTCAGATGTGTACTGAGTTTACGTTTCGAAGGGAGTTTTTCTTTATGTTTTAATTTGCCAGATAAAATATCTCTTTTAATGTTTTCATATAATTGCGTATATAAATATTTTTGATCACTGAATTTGTATGTAAGTATCTCCATGAAACTGACCCCTTTATTTTATTAATAACTGATACTTTTATAATATCAGATAATATTATACATTAGTAATTGTAGTGTAAATTCAGAATATGAGGTGTATATTAATGAGTAAAATCGTAGGATCAGATAAAGTTAAACGTGGTATGGCAGAAATGCAAAAAGGCGGCGTTATTATGGATGTTGTCAACGCTGAACAAGCAAAAATTGCTGAAGCTGCTGGTGCAGTAGCTGTAATGGCATTAGAACGTGTGCCTAGTGATATTCGTGCAGCAGGTGGCGTTGCTCGTATGGCTGACCCTCGTATCGTTGAAGAGGTAATGAATGCAGTATCTATACCTGTTATGGCAAAAGGTCGTATTGGTCACATTACTGAAGCACGTGTATTAGAAGCAATGGGCGTTGACTATATCGATGAGTCAGAAGTATTAACTCCAGCAGATGAAGAGTTTCATTTAAAGAAAGATGAATTTACAGTACCATTCGTATGTGGATGTCGTGATTTAGGTGAAGCAGCGCGTCGTATCGGTGAAGGAGCAGCGATGTTACGTACAAAAGGTGAACCTGGTACAGGAAATATCGTTGAAGCTGTACGTCACTTACGTAAAGTAAATGCACAAGTGCGTAAACTATCTGTAATGAACGATGATGAAATTATGACGGAAGCTAAACTTTTAGGCGCACCTTATGAGGTATTAAAAGAGATTAAAGCTTTAGGTAAGTTACCAGTTGTGAACTTTGCAGCAGGTGGTGTTGCTACACCAGCGGATGCAGCATTAATGATGGAGCTAGGAGCTGATGGTGTATTCGTAGGTTCTGGTATCTTTAAATCAGAATCACCTGAGAAATTTGCAAAAGCAATCGTTCAAGCGACAACACATTATCAAGACTATAAATTAATCGGTGAACTTTCTAAAGAGTTAGGAGCAGCGATGAAAGGTTTAGATATTAATAAGCTTTCTTTAGAAGAAAGAATGCAGGAACGTGGCTGGTAATATGAAGATTGGTGTATTAGCATTGCAAGGTGCTGTAAGAGAGCATATTCATCATATTGAACTAGCAGGTCATACAGGTTTACCTGTAAAGCGTGTAGAACAACTAGAAGATATCGATGGATTAGTATTGCCTGGTGGAGAATCAACAACGATGCGTCGTCTGATGGATCTATATGGCTTTACTGAAACGTTACGCCAAAGTGAATTACCGATGTATGGCACATGCGCAGGGTTAATCTTACTTGCAAATGATATCGTCGGTTATGAGGAAGGTCATTTAAGGAAGATAGATATTACAGTTGAACGTAATTCATTTGGACGTCAAGTCGATAGCTTTGAAGCTGATCTTGATGTTAAGGGTATTGAAGATCGAGTAAATGCAGTTTTTATCCGTGCACCACATATTGTGTCAGTTGGGCCAGAAGTGGAAGTACTGAGCATAGTAGACGATAAGATGGTAGCAGTCAAACAAGGGAAATATCTCGGTATATCATTTCATCCGGAACTTACTGAAGATTTTAAAATCATGAAATATTTTATAGAAGAAATGGTAATGAAATAATATTTTGGTAAAAAGGCTACATTTGAAAAATGTAGGCTTTTTTATTTTGTGACATTTCAGATGCATGTTATAATCAATCATTATAAAAAAGGAGTGTCTTACATGAAAGACTTATCATTAAAACAAGCAATCGAATCACGTCATTCAATAAAAGAGTTTAATCCAGATATCACAATTCCTCATGAAATAATGGAAGAAATGATTACTTTAGCAACGAAGGCACCGTCTTCTTTAAATTTACAACCTTGGAGATTTGTTGTAGTAGAATCCGATGAATCGAAAGCGGCAATAAGAAATCACGTTCATTTTAATACGCGTCAATTAGATACAAGCTCAGCTTTTGTACTAGTATTATCGGATAATAACCATAAAAATGACTTAGATAGAATTATGCAGCAAAATGTAAAAGAAGGATATATGGATCAAAATATAAAAGATGAAAATACGAAGGTGATTCAACAGCTTCTGGATCAGACGCCAGATGAATCTATGTATACTCAAGGAATGATGGATTCTGCCATGGCGGCAATGCAGTTTATGCTTGTCGCAAAAGATTATGGCTTCGATACAAATCCAATTGGTGGTTTTGACAGAGGAGCGGTATTACAAGCGTTAAATATTGATGGAGGACGATACACACCTGTAATGTTCATCGCAATTGGAATTGCAGCTAAAGAACATTATCCATCCTCAAGATATGATGTATCAGAAATATTGACATATAATTAATTAGAGACGAATTTTGTAGGAACAAAACAATCAATATTATCATAAAAAAGAGTGGACTGTTTATGAAACAGTCCACTTATCTTTTATATAAAGAAACCTGCAATTGTTGCTGAAATGAATGATACAAGTGTAGCGCCGTATAATAATTTCAGACCGAACCTAGCGACCACATCACCTTGCTTATCGTTAAGTGACTTAATAGCCCCTGCGATAATACCGATAGATGAGAAGTTAGCAAAAGATACTAAGAATACAGAAACGATTCCGACCGCATGTTCTGATAATTCGCCAGTCTTTCCTTTAACGATGGCCTGAATATCTAGCATTGCAACAAATTCATTCGAAACGAGTTTAGTCGCCATAATAGATCCTGCGCGAACCGCATCGTCCCAAGCGATTCCTGTTAAGAATGCAAGAGGTGCAAACAAATACCCAAGTATAGTCTGGAAGTTCATTTCGCCTGGTGTAAACGCCTCGACGATTCCATTAAGCATTGCAATTAAGGCGATATAACCGATTAACATTGCTGCAACGATAATAGCAACTTTAAATCCATCAAGAATATATTCGCCAAGCATCTCGAAGAATGATTGTTTCTTTTCATCTTCAGTCATAATCACCGCATCTTCTTCTTCAGCAGATACTCTATAAGGATTGATGATTGAAGCGATAATAAATCCACCAAATAAATTAAGTACGATGGCTGTAACAACAAATCGTGGTTCAATCATCTGAAAGTAAGCTCCGACAATTGATAACGAAACGGTAGACATTGCCGACGCTGTTAAAGTATACAGCCTATGCTTCGGTATAAACGGTAGTTGCTTCTTTAATGAAATGAATACTTCAGATTGCCCAAGAATTGCTGCGGCTACTGCATTGAAAGATTCAAGTTTGCCCATCCCGTTTACTTTAGAAATAACTAATCCTAAATATTTGATGATAAAAGGTAAGATTTTTAAATATTGAAGGATACCTATTAATGCTGAAATAAAAGTGATTGGTAACAATACATCAAAGAAAAATGAATTAGCTACGCCATCATTTTTAACACCTGGGAATACAAAATATACACCTTCTGCTGCATACTTAAGTAAATAACCAAATCCAGTTGCTAGTTGTGTAACGAGCCAAATCCCAGCTGTTGTTTTTAGCAAGACGAAAGCAAGTATGAATTGAATTACAAGCATGATACCAATATATTGCCATCTTACGCCTTTTTTATCCGAACTCATGATCCATGCGAGAGACAAGAAGATAATAAGTCCGATAATACCTATTATAAAGTTCATAATATCGCTCCTTTTAATATTAATTTTAACTATACATATCATACTATATAATTTATGAAAGCGCTAAACAAATTTTAATTTCATTTTGAACAGATGTTCAAATATGAAAGATAAACATATTGTTTGCACTAAATGACAAATCAAAATATAATAAAGTCAAAGAAGGTCAAAGGTGGGTGATGTCATGCACAATATGTCGGATATAATTGAACAATATTTAAAGCAACTGCTTGAAGAAGCGACAGATGACGTCGTGGAAATTAAGCGTGCCCATATTGCAGAGAAGTTTGATTGTGTACCTTCACAGTTAAATTATGTCATTAAAACAAGGTTTACAAATGAACATGGTTATCAAATCGAAAGTAAACGTGGTGGCGGTGGCTATATCCGTATTACAAAGATTGAATCAAACGATAAGTCAGCTTTTTTAAATCATCTTAAAGAGCTTACAAGTAAGCAGATTTCCCAGCAAAACGCTGAGCGCATTATTGCGGGTCTATATGATAACGAATTGATTACATTAAGAGAGAAGAAGTTGATCATGTCAACGATTCACAGAGATACTTTAAGGATGGAAGTACCGTACCGTGATTATATTAGAGCGAATATATTACAAAATGTACTTGCAATCATCCAATACAACTAGGAGGTACAGTATGGCTTATGAAGAAGAATTTTCGATGAATCAGCTATTGAAACATTTACTTAATAGCGGAGAATTTCAAACACATCCTGATAAATGTCCTAACTGTGGTCTTTCACTAAGAGAGGCGTTGCATATCGGCAAGTTTGGTTGTAGTGAATGTTACGACGCATTTAGTCAATATGTCCCTCAAGTAATAGAGAGAGTTCAAGCAGGTAATCTGGAACATGTCGGACAGCAACCTTTTAAGTCTCAAGAAAAGATTGCACTTAAAAAGCGTATTGAAGCACTGGAAGAACAACTACAGCAATTAATAGAAGTACAAAACTTTGAAGAAGCTGTAAATGTAAGAGACGAAATAAAAGTATTAAAGGAAGGTGGTGATACTCATGTTGAGTAAACACCTTCAAAGTGAACTTAGCGACTGGATGCAAAGTGGTAAAGATGAACCGGTCATCTTGAGTTCTAGAATCAGATTGGCGCGTAACTTAGAAGGTTTTGTGCATCCGATGATGTTTAGTGAGGGAGATGCAGAACGTGTTATTGAAGCGGTGGGGAGTGTGCTTCATGATTATGAAGAAATAAAGATGAGCAAAATATCTGAACGAGAGCGCTTAATGCTTGTCGCAAAGCATTTGATGAGTAAAGAATTATTGGATAATAACGGTGGTGCCGTCTATATTAACGATGATGAATCAGAGAGCATTATGGTAAATGAGGAAGATCATATCAGAATACAAGTGCTCGGTAAAGATTTATCTCTTCAGAAGTTATATATGCGTGCTCAAGATATTGATAAGCGGTTAGATGAAAAGTTAACAATGGCCTTTGACGAGCATTATGGATATTTAACGACATGTCCTACTAATATAGGAACAGGTCTACGTGCTAGTGTAATGCTCCATTTACCAGGACTTTCTATTATGAATCGTATGAATCGAATCGCTCAAGCTATCAATCGTTTTGGTTTTACGATTCGTGGTATATATGGAGAAGGGACACAAGCATTAGGTCATATATACCAAGTATCTAATCAGTTGACACTCGGTAAAGATGAAGAAAGTATTATTGAAGATCTTCAGCAAGTTGTCGAACAGATTATTGAGGAAGAACTCAATATGCGCAAACGAATGAATAATTACGATCATATTGAAACTATTGATAGAATTTATCGTAGTTTAGGTATTTTGAAATACAGCCGTAAGATTTCAGTAGAAGAAGCAAGCCTTCGTCTAAGTGAAGTAAAGCTTGGAATTGATATGGATATCATCAATATTCCGTTTAGGTTTAACGAACTTATGGTAGCAATTCAAGCACCGTTTTTAGATACCGTATATGATACACAAGGCACAATAGAAGAAAAAAGAGCAGAGATGCTACGAACGCATCTATAAGGAGGAATTATATTGTTTGGTAGATTAACAGAACGTGCTCAAAGAGTACTTGCACATGCACAAGAAGAAGCGATTCGTTTAAATCACAACAACATTGGAACAGAACATTTATTGTTGGGTCTTGTAAAAGAGCCTGATGGTATCGCTGCAAAAGTCTTAGCGGCTTACAATATCACAGAAGATAAAGTTGTATCTGAAGTAGAACAACTTATCGGTCATGGTACAGACATGGGTGGCACAATACAATATACACCACGCGCTAAGAAGGTCATCGAATTATCACTTGATGAAGCACGTAAATTAAATCATAACTTTGTAGGGACAGAGCATATTCTACTTGGTTTAATCCGTGAAAATGAAGGAGTTGCAGCACGCGTACTAGCGAATCTTGACTTAAACATTACAAAAGCAAGATCTCAAGTGGTGAAGTTACTTGGTAGTCCTGAGATGACAGGCAAAGATACGAATGCTTCAAAATCACAAAATACACCGACACTTGATGAACTTGCGCGCGATCTAACAGTCATTGCAAAAGATGGCACACTAGATCCAGTGATTGGGCGTAGTGCTGAAATTACGCGTGTTATTGAAGTGTTGAGTCGTCGTACAAAAAATAATCCTGTGCTTATTGGGGAACCGGGTGTAGGTAAAACGGCGATTGTAGAAGGATTAGCACAAGCAATTATCAATAATGAAGTGCCAGAAACATTAAAAGGAAAACGTGTAATGAGTTTAGATATGGGTACTGTTGTTGCTGGTACTAAATATCGAGGCGAATTCGAAGAGCGTCTTAAGAAAGTGATGGAAGAAATTCATCAGGCAGGTAATATTATCTTATTCATCGATGAATTACACACTTTAATTGGAGCTGGAGGTGCAGAAGGAGCAATCGATGCTTCTAACATATTAAAGCCTGCACTTGCACGTGGTGAGTTACAATGTATTGGTGCGACAACATTGGAAGAGTACCGTAAATATATAGAGAAAGATGCAGCACTTGAACGTCGATTCCAACCTGTTCAAGTGGATCAGCCGAATGTAGAAGATGCAATAGAAATATTAAAAGGGTTGCGTGACCGTTATGAAGCACATCACAGAATTAAGATTTCTGATGAAGCACTTGTAGCTGCAGTTAAGATGAGTGATCGTTATATATCAGATCGCTTCTTACCAGATAAAGCGATAGACTTAATCGATGAAGCAGGTTCTAAAGTACGCTTACGCAATTATACAACACCGCCAAGCTTAAAAGAGCTTGAAGCGGAATTAGAAAAAGTGAAGAATGAAAAAGACGCTGCAGTACATTCTCAAGAGTTCGAACAGGCAGCAAGTTTACGTGATAAACAGACACAGCTTGAGAAAAAGTTAGAAGAAACTAAAAAAGAATGGCAAAAAACACAAGGTTCAAACAATACTTCAGTAACTGCAGATGACATTGCCAATGTTGTAGCGCAATGGACAGGTATTCCGATTGCTAAAATTGCAGAAACTGAATCACAAAAGCTATTGAACCTGGAAGAAATCTTGCATAATCGTGTCATTGGTCAAGCTGATGCCGTATCATCTATTTCTAAAGCTGTGCGTCGTGCACGTGCTGGTCTTAAAGATCCCAAACGTCCGATTGGGAGCTTTATCTTCTTAGGACCTACTGGTGTAGGTAAAACAGAACTTGCGAAAGCACTAGCTGAGGCAATGTTTGGTGAAGAGGATGCGATGATTCGCGTAGATATGAGTGAGTTTATGGAGAAACATAGCGTCTCACGTATGGTAGGTTCTCCTCCAGGATATGTAGGTCATGATGATGGCGGTCAATTAACAGAAAAGGTACGTCGTAAACCTTATTCAGTTATCTTATTTGACGAAATAGAAAAAGCACATCCAGATGTCTTTAACATTCTGTTACAAGTACTCGATGATGGGCGTCTTACAGATTCGAAAGGTCGTACGGTAGATTTCAGAAATACGGTTATTATTATGACGAGTAACGTCGGAGCTCAAGAAATTAAAGATAATAAATTTGTTGGGTTCGGGGGGCAGACTGCAGCTCAGGATTATGAAACAATCCGTAAAACGATGATGGATGAGCTTAAGAAACAATTCCGCCCTGAGTTTTTAAACAGAATTGATGATATCATCGTATTCCATAAATTGGAGAAAGATCAATTGAAAGAAATTGTGACATTAATGGTCGAAGGGCTTGCAAACAGACTGAAAGAGCAAGATATCCATATTTCATTGACAGATGCAGCGAAAGAGAAAATCGCAGATGAAGGCTATGATCCTGAGTACGGAGCAAGACCACTTGCTAGAGCAATTCAAAAACATATTGAAGATCAGTTATCTGAAGAACTATTAAAGGGTGAAGAATTAACTGGACATCACATTACTATAGATTATGTGGATGATGCATTTAAAATTGATAAAGCAAAAGCATAATTGATGAGTAGGGACATAAGTTTCAGATTAATAATCTTTAATTAATAGCGGTACAGAAATTACTATAATCAAACCCGAATAGTGCTGGAAATAAAGAATATTTTCTTAGCATCATTCGGGTTTTACTTATGGTAGAACACTTCTGTACCGACTTTTTCGTTATAATTGTTTAATTAGTTAAAAAGCTTTAAAATAAATAGATACATAATGAGGAGGAATCGCTTTGGTAAAGGTGAAAAGCACATTTGAATGTATGGCCTGTGGTTATCAGTCACCGAAATGGATGGGAAAGTGTCCGAATTGTGGTGCATGGAATCAAATGGAAGAAGTTATTGAGCATAAACAGAAGGGCCCTAAAAATGCGATTTCTGAATCACAAAGTGGTAATAAAGTTGAAAAACTAAAAGATATAACGAAAGAAAGTGTTCCTCGTGATCATACGCAGATGAAAGAACTGGATCGTGTACTTGGAGGAGGAATCGTTCCGGGTTCATTGATACTTATCGGCGGAGACCCGGGGATTGGTAAGTCCACATTACTACTACAAGTTTGTGCAATGCTTTCACAAAACCATCCCGTACTCTATATTTCTGGAGAGGAATCGGTAAGACAAACGAAATTACGTGCCGATCGTCTATTAGAGGATGCAGGTGAGCTTGATGTATATGCAGAAACCAACCTTCAGATTATCCACGAAACGGTAAGGAAAACAAAACCGAAATTTTTGGTTATCGATTCAATTCAAACAATATTTCATCCAGAGGTTACAAGTGCACCTGGTTCTGTATCGCAAGTCAGAGAATGTACACAAGAGTTAATGCGTATCGCAAAGCAGATGAACATTGCAACATTTATCGTAGGGCACGTGACAAAAGAAGGACAGATCGCAGGTCCAAGGTTACTAGAACATATGGTTGATACAGTTCTTTACTTTGAAGGAGATACTCATCATAGCTACAGAATATTACGCGCAGTGAAGAATCGTTTTGGTTCGACAAATGAAATGGGTATATTTGAAATGAAGAATACAGGCCTTAAAGAAGTCCTGAATCCTTCAGAAATGTTCCTTGAAGAACGTACAAAAAATGTAGCAGGTTCAACTATCGTTGCAACGATGGAAGGCACGCGTCCATTACTAGTTGAAGTTCAGTCACTTGTAACGCCGACATCTTTTCATAATCCAAGAAGAATGGCATCAGGTGTCGACCATAATCGACTGAACCTATTGATGGCTGTACTAGAGAAAAAACAAGGATATTTATTACAGCAACAGGATGCATATGTGAAAGTTGCGGGTGGTGTAAAACTTGATGAACCTGCTGTTGATTTAAGTGTTATCGTAAGCATCGCTTCAAGCTATAATGATAAACCGACACGAGGCGATGACTGTTTTATCGGAGAAGTCGGTCTGACTGGTGAAGTGAGACGTGTTGCACGTATTGAACAACGTGTACAAGAAGCTGAAAAACTCGGTTTTAAACGTGTCATCATCCCCAAAAATAATATTGGTGGCTGGGATTTCCCCGGAAATATTGAAGTGATTGGTGTAACAAATATTAACGAAGCATTAAAAATGGCATTTTAAGGAGGTGTATAGATGTTAAGAAAGCTTGTTTTATTAATATTTTTCGTTGTAGGTGCTTCAGCAGGTATCTTCTTGATACCTGAGCTTGTTGGACTGTTTGATTTTAAAGTTCCTGATATATTATCTAATCCATATATCGATGGGGCCGTAGGTATCGCTGTCTTTTTTCTTTTATTTTACTGGCTTGTCGATCGTGTTGTGGCTTTAATTATAAGAGGTGAGAAACTCCTCCTTAAGATCAATTTTATTGATTTGATTATCGCAACTTTCGGTATGATTATTGGTCTGATGATTGCTTCAATGATCAGTTTAATCTTTAACTTTATGGGGTTTCCTTTTCTTAAGAATACGGTACCGATTATTTTAGCAGTTGTATTAGGATATTTAGGTTTTCAAGTGGGTATTCAAAAACGTGGTGAGATATTAAGTTTCTTGCCTGAACGTTTTCAGCCTAATAAGAGAAAATCATTCGATTTCCCAAAACTATTAGATACTTCTGCAATTATCGATGGGCGTATTTTATCAATCGTAAAGTGCGGTTTTTTAGATGGTACGATTGTAGTGCCACAAGGTGTGCTGGATGAATTACAATTAATAGCTGATTCGACAGATGGAATAAAGAGAGATAAGGGGCAACGTGGGTTAGATATATTAAGTGAACTGCAAGAGACAGGACATCCTTTGAATATTATTCCAGGGAATAAAAACATTAAAGAAGTGGACCAGTTGCTTGTTACGATGGCGAAAGACATGAAGGCGAGTGTGATCACTACAGATTTCAATTTGAATAAAGTCTGCCAAGTGCAAGGTATCCAAGTGCTGAATGTAAATGATCTGTCAGAAGCAATTAAACCTGTTGTCGCTCAAGGAGATAAGATGTTATTAAATGTCACTAAATCAGGAAAAGAAGAAGATCAAGGTGTAGGCTACATGGAAGATGGTACGATGGTTGTTGTAGAACATGGTAAGAAGTATATCAACAAACAAATTCAAGTGGAAGTGCAATCCATATTGCAGACATCTTCAGGTCGAATTATTTTTACGAAGAAAGTGAATGACTAATATGTATGATGTAATTATTCCCGCAGCCGGTATGGGCAAAAGAATGCAGGCTGATAAAAATAAAATTCTATTACAACTACACAGTAAATCGATTCTTGAGCATACACTTGAAACGTTTCAGAGTGATGATAATTGCCGTGCCATTCATTTAGCAGCACAAAAAGATGAATTGGAAATGCTTAAAGCAATGTCTAAAGCTTATAACAAAATAGAAGTAGTGACTGTAGGCGGTAGTGAAAGACAATATAGCATCTATAATGTGCTCAAAGCAATTCAGCCGTGCGATTATGTGTTTATACATGATGCGGCAAGACCTTTTGTTACACCAGAAACATTGTATAAGTTATATACAAAAGTACAACAATATAAAAGTGTTGTTGCCGCTGTTAAAGTGAAAGATACGGTTAAGCGTGTGATTGATTTCCAGGTAGAAGAAACGTTAAATAGAGAAGAACTTTGGCAGATTCAAACACCACAAGCATTCAGCTATCATTTATTACTTGAAGCATATAATAAAGCAGATGAAGATGACTTTTTAGGTACTGACGATGCGTCGCTTGTTGAACGGCTGTACCCAGTTAACATCGTTGAAAGTGATTATGATAATATTAAGATTACAACGCCGGAAGATATGTTCTTTGCGGAAGCAATACTGAAGAAAAGAGGGATTTGATGAGAATTGGATATGGATATGATGTACACCAATTAGTCGAAGGTCGACCTTTAATCATCGGCGGCATCAAACTGGAACACGATAAAGGATTACTTGGACATAGTGATGCCGACGTATTACTCCATGCGATTACAGATGCAATTTTAGGTGCTGTCTCTCTTGGTGACATCGGCAAATTTTTTCCGGATGATGATCCGAAGTACAAAGGTGCGGATTCTAAGATTTTATTAAAAGAGGCGTACCAGCATGTTCTTAAGTTAGGATATGAAATAGGCAATTTAGATGCGACAGTTATTGCAGAAAAACCGAAATTCCGTCCGCATATCGATGCTATGCGAGAGTCGATTGCGAATGTCTTAAATACAGACATTTTCAACGTGAACGTCAAAGCGACAACGAACGAGAAGATGGGTTATTTAGGACGACAAGAAGGTATACAGGCACAAGCTGTGGTATTATTATTAAAAACAAACTAATTAATGGAGTGAACAAGATGAGTAAAGTAAGAGTAAGATATGCACCAAGTCCAACGGGGTTCTTACATATTGGAAATGCGCGTACGGCATTATTTAACTATTTATTTGCCAGACATAACGGTGGAGATTTTATTATCCGAATTGAAGATACAGATACTGCGCGTAACGTAGAAGGTGGAGAAGCGAGCCAGTTAAAGTTCTTACAATGGTTAGGAATGGACTGGGATGAATCAATTGATAAAGATGGAGGATTTGGTCCTTATCGTCAATCTGAGCGTGCTGATATTTATAATCCAATTATCGAGAAATTATTAGCTGAAGACAAAGCTTATCGCTGCTATATGACTGCCGAAGAATTAGAAGCAGAACGCGAGGCACAACTTGCGCGTGGAGAAATGCCAAGATATGGTGGTAAGCATGCGCATTTAACGAAAGAAGAAGAAGCAGCACTGATCGCTGAAGGTAGACAACCTGCAATTCGTATCCGTGTGCCGAAAGATAAGGTATACACGTTTAATGATATGGTTAAAGGAGAAGTTTCATTTGATTCTAACGGTATCGGTGACTGGGTTATTGTTAAGAAGGATGGTATCCCAACGTATAACTTTGCAGTAGCAATCGATGATCACTTTATGGAGATTACTCATGTCATTCGCGGTGACGACCATATTTCAAACACACCAAAACAAATGATGGTCTATGAAGCGCTAGGATATGAAATCCCGACGTTTGGTCATATGACGTTAATCGTGAACGAAGACCGTAAGAAATTGTCTAAACGTGACGGTTCAATCATTCAGTTTATTGAACAATACCACGATCTTGGATACTTACCAGAAGCGTTATTTAATTTTATTGGACTGCTCGGCTGGTCTCCTGAAGGTGAAGAGGAAATCTTTACAAAAGAACAATTCATTGAAATGTTTGATGAGAAACGTCTAAGCAAATCACCAGCATTCTTTGATAAACAAAAACTAGCGTGGATCAACAACCAGTATATGAAAACGAAAGATTTAGATACTGTATTTGAAATGACGTTACCACATATGAAAAAAGCTGAACTTGTTTCTGAACAACCGACAGATGAAGAGCTTGCTTGGGCAAAAGCTTTAGTTGGATTATATCAGGAGCAGATGAGTTACGCCGGTGAAATTGTTGAACTAAGTGAGTTATTCTTCCGTGATGAAATTGAACTTGGAGAAGCAGAGTCTGAGGTCGTAAATGGAGAACAGGTCCCTGAACTTGCTCAAAGTTTAATTGGTCAGTTAGAAGCATTAGAAACATTTGATGCGCCAAGTATTAAAGGGGCAATTAAATCTGTACAGAAAGAAACAGGTATCAAAGGGAAAAATTTATTTATGCCGATTCGTGTTATGACAACAGGACAAATGCATGGCCCAGAGCTACCAAATACATTAGAATTACTTGGTAAAGAAAAAGTTATTGCACGTGTTCAAAAGTACGTGAAATAAAATCGTTGAAAAATTATCGCTATCCTTTATAATCAAGGTATGAGACTAAGTAAGTCTTCAATTTATCTTTTAGAGAGTATTCGGCTGGTGGAAGAATACGATAAATAGATGACTGAATGCACCTCATGTATGAAATTGAATATAATACGAGTGAATAGATGCTATCTATTAATAAGAGTGGAACCGTGCTGAAGCACCTCTGTAATAAGAGGTGCTTCTTTTTATTTAGAGGGGAGGATGCCGTTGTTTAAACGTATTAAAGATGATATTGCAATGGTCTTTGAACAGGATCCGGCAGCGAGAAGTAGTATTGAGGTATTTTTGACATATTCGGGATTACACGCAGTGTGGTGGCATTTAATTGCCCATTGGTTCTTCAAGCGTAGAATGTACTTCATTGCACGAAGTATCAGTCAGATTTCAAGATTCTTCTCTGGAATTGAGATCCATCCAGGTGCAAAGATAGGAAGGCGTTTATTTATTGACCATGGTATGGGTATTGTCATTGGTGAAACGTGTACGATTGGAGATAACGTTACAATCTATCAAGGAGTAACGCTTGGTGGTACGGGTAAAGAACGCGGAAAACGTCATCCTGATATAGGAGATAACGTATTAATTGCAGCTGGGGCTAAGGTGCTGGGAAATATACAGATTGGGAATAATGTAAATATTGGAGCGAATTCTGTTGTTCTGAAATGTGTTCCCGATTATTCTACTGTCGTAGGAATACCGGGACGTATTGTAAGACAAAATGGGGTCAAGGTAAAGGTCGGTAAGTCGTTTGAACATACGAATTTGCCCGACCCGGTATATGAAAAATTAAAAGAACTAGAACGTCATATAGAGGCGTCAAGAAATGGAGAGATTCAGGATGATTACGTTATATAATACATTGACTCGAAGTAAAGAGAAGTTTGTACCCATTGAAGAAGGAAGAGTAAAAATGTATGTGTGTGGACCGACTGTCTACAATTATATTCATATCGGAAATGCCCGTCCGGCTATCAGTTTTGATGTGGTACGTCGTTATTTTGAATATCGAGGATATGAGGTTGATTATGTCTCTAACTTCACCGATGTAGACGATAAGCTGATTAAAGCGGCAAATGAACTTGGAGAGACGGTGCCAGAGATAGCAGACCGTTTTATTGAAGCATACTTTGAGGACACACATGCTTTAAACTGTAAGACTGCAACACACCACCCTCGTGTAATGGATCATATGGAGGACATTATTGAATTTATTGATGAATTAATTAAGAAAGGCTACGCTTATGAAAGTGGTGGCGATGTTTATTTTAGAACACGTAAGTTCGATGGTTATGGTAAGCTTAGCCACCAGTCAATCGATGAACTTAAAATAGGTGCACGTATCCAGACTGGAGAACTTAAAGATGATGCGCTTGACTTTGCATTATGGAAAACAGCAAAGCCGGGAGAAATCAGCTGGCAGTCGCCTTGGGGAGAAGGACGACCGGGGTGGCATATTGAGTGTTCTGTAATGGCAAAGAAGCATTTAGGAGATTCTATCGATATCCATGCTGGAGGAAGTGATTTAACATTCCCGCATCATGAAAATGAAATTGCACAATCAGAAGCGCACAACGACACGACTTTTGCTAATTATTGGCTACACAATGGATTTATTAATATAGACAATGAGAAGATGAGTAAATCTTTAGGAAACTTCATTCTTGTACATGACATTATTAAAGAAATTGATCCGAATGTATTACGTTTCTTTATGATCAGTGTCCACTACAGAAATCCTATCAACTATAATATGGAGCTTGTTGCTAGCGCTAAAGCAGGGCTTGAGCGTATTCAAAATGCGTACCAGGCGATGAAAGAACGTCAGGCAATATCGGTGGATGTTGTAGATCATGCTGAAACAATCCTTGTGATTGATAACATATTGAAACAATTTGAAACTGCCATGGATGATGATTTCAATACTGCTAATGCGATTACTGCATGGTATGAACTTGCGAAACAGGCAAATATATATAATCAGAATTCATCTACAGATTTAAAAGTCATTAATCGATTTATCGAAGTGTTTGAAATTTTTAGTGAAGTCCTAGGTGTGAAACTGAATACAAGTGATACATTGCTAGATGAAGAGGTTGAACGATTAATTGAAGAGCGTCAAGAGGCGAGAAAGAATAAAGACTTTAAACGTGCAGATGAGATTCGTGATGCATTAAAAGAGCAAAATATTATTCTTGAAGATACAGCGCAAGGTGTGAGGTACAAACGTGGTTAATCAGGCAAGTTTATATAATCCGTTGACGCTTGCATATTTAGGCGATGCAGTTCTAGATTTATATATACGCAATTACATTGTGCGCGAAAAAAATCGTAAACCCAATGAACTGCATCGATATGCGACATTCTTCGTTTCTGCTAAGAGTCAGTCTCAGACATTTGATTCACTTGTTGAAGACAACTTTTTTACAACGGAAGAAATGGACATATTAATGCGTGGACGTAACGCTAAGAGCCATACAAAAGCAAAAAATACAGACGTCGTAACTTACAAAAAAAGTACGGGATTAGAAGCGGTTATCGGGTACTTGCATTTGAATGAAGATAATGAAAGGCTCGATGCACTGCTCAATGAAATCATATCACTGTGTGAAAAGAGGGGTAAAGATGAAAGCAACTGATGAAATAATCGTAGGCAGGCATGCTGTAAAAAGCGCTGTAACTTCAGACCATGAAATCAATAAAGTATTAATTCAAGAAGGTATTAATAAGTCTCAAATCAGCAGTCTTTTGAATCTGTGTAAAGAAAAAAAGATTGTCGTTCAAACAGTTCCTAAATCAAAACTGGATTATTTATCAGATGTTCCGCATCAAGGGATACTGGCAATGATATCTCCTTATGAGTATACGGAACTTGAAGATTTTCTGAGCAATAAAGCGTCTGATAAGTTAAATACAATTATGATATTAGATGGACTGGAGGACCCACACAACTTAGGTTCAATTATTAGAACTGCCGATGCTATTGGTATAGATGGTATCATGATACCAAAGCGCCGTTCTGTAAGTCTGAATCAAACGGTTGTCAAAGCTTCTACAGGTGCAGTGGAGCATGTGCCAGTAATGCGAGTGAATAATATTAATCAGGCGATTGATAAGTTAAAGGATGCGGGTTACTGGATAGCGGGAACGGACGCCAAGCAATCAGTAGACTATCGTAAAATGAATGCTGATATGGATTTGGCAATCGTTATTGGCTCAGAAGGCGAAGGGATGAGCCGACTAGTGAAAGAGAAATGCGACTTCTTGGTTCATTTACCGATGGTTGGTCATGTTAACAGTTTAAATGCTTCTGTTGCGGCAAGTTTGCTGATGTACGAAGTGTATCGTAAAAGGAACCCAATAGACTGATGAAAGAATTTTATACAATTATAGACGGCTATAACGTAATAGGGCAAAGTCGTCATCTATCTGCTATTGCTATGGATTCACTAGAAGAAGCACGTGTGAATTTATTACTGGAACTTGCGAATTATAATGCCAGGATTCAAGATGATGTCATTGTGGTCTTCGATGCGTATGATGTAAAATCTCATGAACAAGAAGAATTATTCCATGGTATCCGTGTGATTTATTCTAAAGAGAATGAAACCGCGGATGCAGTGATTGAGCGTTTAACTTTTGAGTTGTACAAAAAACATATTACGACCATTAAAGTCGTAACAAGTGATATGTCAGAACAGCATGCAATCTTTGGCAGTGGTGCACTACGCATACCATCACGTGAATTTATTACAAATCTTGAAGAAGAAAAAATGATCGTTGAAAAAGATATGAAGCAGATGCATGAAGTGAAACCAAGAACTAGAATCGTGCTAGATAAAGAAACTTTGCAAAAGTTAGAACGTATACGAAGAGGAAAACAATAATTTTTTGAGTAAAAACTATTGTTTGTAATAATCTTTAAAACAATTTACGCTATAGTTAAAAACTAGAGGGCCGTCATGCTTATAACATACTTAACACTATGTGAAAAATCTTCTCCTTACGTTGTAATGACTTTAGAGGAAATTGTGTATGAAATACAAAATGGAAATCTGGATTGCTTTGATACTTTAGTTGTGCGTATGCAAAATGGAATGGAAGTTTATATTAGAAAGTATTACTACATTGAACGTGCTATAGTCTATCAGCAATGTTTAATAACATTGTATGAAACTGCACTGAACTATAAAAAAGAGCGCAATGATTCTTTCGAACGCTATTACTATCATATGCTGAAATTCGCGCTATTAAATATGATGAAACAAAATAAAGGTTCACGTGATGTAGAAGAAATCAGTATTGATATGGTGGACCGTTATGATCGCCCGGTTGCTGAACACATTGTCGATGTCAATGCATTAAGGCCAGAAGTTATGAGCGAGTATTATGCATTGACGGACGCACTTACGCCAGCAAACTTAAAACTCAGTCTGCTTGAAAGTAAAGTTTTAGACTATGTACAAGATGGGTTATCCGTCAAAGCGATGGCACTATTAGAAGATGAGTCCATAAAGACGATTCAAAATGCAATTGTAAGACTAAGACGTAAAATCAGAAAACATTTACTGGATGATGGAGACGTTTGACAAAGTTTAAGATAATTTGTATATTTAACTAGGATTATAACAAAACGATGCATAGTATAATAAGTGAATATAAATAAAAATATATCGGATGTTCACGTTCGGTATATTTTTTATCATTCAATAAAATTGGAGGCAAGACCAAATGGAAAATAAAGAAAACTTTTTTCAAGGTGTAGTTTCTGAGATGAAAAAGACGACTTGGCCTACGGGACAAGAAGTTGTAAGAGACACATCAATTGTTGTAGCGACAGTTATCTTCTTTATCATTTTCTTTTTCCTTATCGATATGGGGATTACGGAATTAATTCGATTAATTAAATAAGGAGGCATATTAAATGTCTGAGGAAAGTAAAAAACACTGGTATGCGGTTCATACATACTCAGGATATGAAAATAAAGTAAAAGACAATTTAGAAAAACGTCTTGAATCAATGAACATGCAGGATCAAATTTTTCGTGTAGTAATTCCTGAAGAGGAAGAAACAACGATTAAAGACGGGAAAAAGAAAACGAGTCTCAAAAAGACGTTCCCTGGATATGTCCTTGTAGAACTTGTGATGACAGATGAATCGTGGTATGTCGTACGTAATACTCCAGGAGTTACTGGGTTTGTAGGTTCGGCTGGCGCTGGATCTAAACCAAATCCATTATTACCTGAAGAAGCAAGATTTATCTTGAAATCTATGGGTATGAATGAAAAGACAATCGATGTTGAGATTGAACTTGGTGAACAAGTGCGTGTTACAAGTGGACCGTTCACGAATCAGGTTGGTGAAGTAAAAGAAATCGATGCAGAGAAATATAAATTAACAGTGCTCGTTGATATGTTTGGACGAGAAACACCTGTTGAAGTTGAATTTGACCAGATTGAAAAATTATAATATTCATTTTATAAATAATTGTAAATTTTCACTTGCCAAAATGGGTTTAAAGTGGTAATATTTTATAGTCGTGCAAATGCACGTATATGAGTGGGAGGGTAAATATCATACCCTGTGACCACATCACGATATCAAGGAGGTGCACATCGTGGCTAAAAAAGTAATCAAAGTTGTTAAATTACAAATCCCTGCGGGGAAAGCAAATCCAGCACCACCAGTTGGACCAGCATTAGGTCAAGCGGGTGTAAACATTATGGGATTCTGTAAGGAATTTAACGCACGTACACAAGAACAAGCAGGTTTAATTATTCCGGTTGAAATTTCTGTATTTGAAGACCGTTCATTTACATTTATCACTAAAACACCACCTGCAGCAGTATTACTTAAGAAAGCAGCTAAAATTGAGAAAGGTTCTGGTGAACCTAACAAAAATAAAGTTGCTACAGTAACTGAAGATCAAGTACGTGAAATCGCTGAAGCTAAAATGGAAGATTTAAATGCAGCAAGCGTAGAAGCGGCAATGAGAATTGTTGCTGGTACTGCTCGTAGTATGGGTGTAGAAATTAAATAATAGAATCAAGATTTAAGCAGACGTTAACTCGTCTGCTCTTGCATTGTATATAGCAATGCCCGTGGGAGGAAATTCCGCTAAAACCACTATAAGGAGGAAATGAACAATGGCTAAAAAAGGTAAAAAATATCAAGAAGCCGCTCAAAAAGTTGATAGCACAAAATTCTACTCTGTAGAAGAAGCAATCAAACTTGCGAAAGAAACGAGCACTGTTAACTTTGATGCATCTGTTGAAGTTGCATTCCGTCTAGGAATTGACGTGCGTAAAAACGATCAGCAAATCCGTGGGGCTGTAGTACTTCCAAATGGTACTGGTAAAACTCAACGTGTATTAGTATTTGCTAAAGGTGAAAAATTAAAAGAAGCTGAAGCAGCAGGTGCTGACTTCGTTGGTGATTCAGAATACATCAATAAAATTAACCAAGGATGGTTCGATTTTGATGTTATCGTTGCAACTCCAGATATGATGGGAGAAGTTGGTAAACTTGGTCGTGTACTTGGACCTAAAGGTTTAATGCCAAACCCTAAAACTGGAACAGTTACTATGGATGTAACGAAAGCGGTTCAAGAAATCAAAGCTGGTAAAGTAGAATACCGTGCTGAGAAATCTGGTATCGTTCATGCTGCAATCGGTAAAGTATCATTTGATGCTGATAAATTAGTTGAAAACTTTAACACACTTAAAGATGTTTTAGCTAAAGCTAAACCAGCTTCATCTAAAGGTACTTACTTCAAAACAGTTGCTGTAACAACAACTATGGGCCCTGGTATTAAAATCGACCCATCAGAAGTAAGAAACTAATTTTTAAAAACAATTGACAAGATTCAAGTTTCACGATATAGTGTAATTTGTATTTTATAAATAACCTAAGACAGTAGGGGCGTTAAGCTTAATAATCCTACCGAGGTGAAATTTGACTTGAACATTTCAAGCACTTTTTGCCATGGGTGAAAAGTGCTTTTTTAATACTCTTATTAGAAAAGCACGAAAATCTTAATGGAGGTGTCACAATGAGTACAAAAGCGATCGAAATCAAACAACAAAAAGCTGACGTGATTACTGAACAGTTAAAAAATTCAGTATCAACAATCATCGTTGACTACCGTGGTTTAACAGTTGCGCAAGTAACAGAACTACGTAAACAACTTCGTGAAGCTGGCGTGGAATTCAAAGTATATAAAAACACTTTAGTTCGTCGTTCTGCTGTTGCTGCTGGAATTGAAGGAATTGATGAATTCTTAACAGGTCCAAACGCTATCGCATTCTCAACTGAGGAAGTTGTTGCTCCAGCTAAAATTATCGCTGATTTCGCTAAAGAAAACGAAGCGTTAGAAATTAAAGCTGGTATCATCGAAGGAACTGTAACGTCTGCTGAAGATGTTAAAGCTATTGCATCTTTACCATCAAAAGAAGGACTTATTTCTATGGTTCTTTCAGTATTACAAGCACCAATCCGCAACTTCGCATATGCAGTTAAAGCGGTTGGAGAGCAACAAGGCGGAGAAGAAACTGCTGCTGAAGAAGCGTAAGCTCTTAAAACAAGTTTCATAAAAACTAATTAAAATTTAAATGGAGGAATAAAACATGTCTAACGAAAAAATTATCGAAATGATTAAAGAAATGTCAGTTTTAGAATTAAACGATTTAGTTAAAGCAATCGAAGAAGAATTTGGTGTAACTGCTGCTGCTCCTGTAGCTGTAGCTGGTGCTGCTGGTGGCGAAGGTGCTGCTGCTGAGAAAACTGAATTTGACGTAGAATTAGTATCTGCTGGTTCTTCAAAAATCAAAGTTGTTAAAGCTGTTAAAGAAGCAACTGGTTTAGGATTAAAAGACGCTAAAGACTTAGTTGACAACGCTCCTAAAGTTGTTAAAGAAGCTGTTTCTAAAGACGAAGCTGAAGAATTAAAAGCTAAATTAGAAGAAGCTGGAGCAACTGTAGAAGTTAAATAATTTCTCTTTTGTTTAAAACCCGTTATGTATATAACGGGTTTTTCTTGCTTTATATTAGTATAATTTCAACTGAGCGCGCATTGCGCTGAGTTGAAATAAGTGAGGTGTCAGAGTGAGTCATTATTATAGTGAAGAACAAACGGTAGCAAGTCATGAAAGTACAATCGATTTTAATATGGGGAGTCATAGCTTAAAACTTACGACCGATGCCGGTGTGTTTTCTAAAGGCGGCGTCGATTTCGGATCAAAATTACTTGTACAAACATTTTTGGATGATGCACAACCTGAACGTATTTTAGATGTAGGATGTGGATACGGTACGATGGGATTGATGGTAGCAAATCATTTCCCAGAATCAACAGTACATATGGTGGATGTGAATACGCGTGCGTTAGCTTTATCAGAAAGAAACGCCGTGACAAACAAAATTAATAACGCCATGATTTATAAAAGCGATGGTTTAAATGAAGTAACTGAACAGTTTGATGCAGTTATTACAAACCCGCCTATTCGTGCGGGTAAAGATGTTGTACATCGCATTCTTTCAGATAGTTATAACATATTAGAACATCGAGGTGCACTATATGTTGTAATACAAAAGAAACAAGGGATGCCATCAGCGAGGAAAAAGATGGATGAGGTTTTTGGTAATGTCACAGTGCTTAAGAAAGATAAAGGCTACTATATATTAAAGAGTGTAAAAGGTTGACCTTATACAATCTGTCTGTTATAGTAATAGAATGTAAAATTTTAAATGAATAAGTGTGCACTTTTCTATCTTTTATAGATGTCGGATGAGCAAAAGAAAATGAAAATGGAATGATCTGATTTCCGTTTTCTTTTTGTCTTAACAACGCTATATGAATAAGTGTGCACCACAATTTTTTGAGGGGTGAATCTGTTGACAGGTCAACTTATCCAATACGGAAGACATCGTAAACGTAGAAGTTATGCGAGAATTTCCGAAATTCTAGAACTACCTAACTTAATCGAGATTCAAACGAAATCTTATGATTGGTTCCTAAAAGAAGGTTTAATCGAAATGTTTAAAGACATTTCTCCGATTGAAGACTTCACAGGTAACTTATCATTAGAGTTTGTAGATTACAAATTAGGTGAACCAAAGTACGATTTAGATGAATCGAAAAACCGTGATGCAACTTATGCTGCACCACTTCGTGTTAAGGTTCGTTTAATCATCAAAGAAACAGGTGAAGTGAAAGAACAAGAAGTATTTATGGGTGATTTCCCATTAATGACTGATACAGGTACGTTCGTTATTAACGGTGCCGAACGTGTTATCGTGTCTCAGCTTGTTCGTTCACCGTCAGTTTATTTCAATGACAAAGTAGACAAAAACGGTAAAGTCAGCTTCGGTGCGACTGTAATCCCTAACCGTGGTGCATGGCTTGAATATGAAACTGATGCGAAGGATGTTGTATTTGTACGTATTGATCGTACACGTAAACTTCCAATTACGGTGTTGCTCCGTGCGTTAGGATTTAGTACGGATCAAGAAATTATTGACCTATTAGGTGATAATGAATATTTGCGTAACGCATTAGATAAAGATAACACTGAATCAACAGAAGCTGCATTGCTTGAAATTTATGAACGCTTACGTCCAGGTGAACCACCGACAGTTGAGAATGCTAAGAGTTTATTATACTCTCGCTTCTTTGATCCAAAACGCTATGACTTAGCAAGCGTTGGGCGTTATAAAATGAACAAAAAATTACATTTAAAACATCGTCTATTTAACCAAGTGTTAGCTGAGCCGATTGTGAATACTGAGACAGGTGAAATCGTAGCTGAAGAAGGTACACTATTAGACCGTCGTAATTTAGATCAAATTATGGATGTGCTAGAAAGCAATGCAAACCAAAAAGTTTATGATTTAGATAATGGCTTATTAGATGAACCGATTGAAATTCAGTCCGTTAAAGTTTACGTTCCTGGAGATGAAGAGAAACGTACAACGACAATTATTGGTAATGCTTTCCCAGATGATGAGGTGAAATGTATTACCCCAGCAGATATCTTATCTTCTGTAAGTTACTTCTTTAACTTACTAGCAGGTGTTGGATTTACGGATGATATTGACCACTTAGGTAACCGTCGTTTACGTTCGGTAGGTGAATTGCTACAAAATCAATTCCGTATTGGGTTAAGTCGTATGGAGCGTGTTGTGCGCGAACGTATGAGTTTGCAAGATACTGAATCTGTAACACCACAACAATTAATCAACATCCGCCCTGTAATTGCATCTATCAAAGAATTCTTTGGTAGCTCTCAATTATCTCAGTTCATGGACCAGGCAAATCCATTAGCCGAGCTTACACATAAACGTCGTTTATCTGCATTAGGACCTGGTGGTTTAACAAGAGAACGTGCTGGTATGGAAGTACGTGACGTTCACTATTCTCACTATGGCCGTATGTGTCCGATTGAAACACCTGAGGGCCCAAACATCGGGTTAATCAACTCACTTTCAAGTTATGCGCGCGTAAATGAATTTGGTTTCATTGAAACACCATATAGAAAAGTTGATATCGAGACCAATACAGTAACAAGCCAAATTGACTACTTAACAGCAGATGAAGAAGATGCTTACGTAGTTGCTCAGGCGAATGCGCGTTTAGATGACAATGGTAAGTTCTTAGACGATGAAGTTGTATGTCGTTTCCGTGGAGATAACACAGTCATGGCACGTGAACGTATGGATTACATGGATGTATCGCCGAAACAGGTTGTTTCTGCAGCGACTGCATGTATCCCATTCTTAGAAAACGATGACTCGAACCGTGCATTAATGGGTGCGAACATGCAACGTCAAGCAGTACCTTTAATGAATCCAGAAGCGCCATTTGTTGGTACGGGTATGGAACACGTAGCTGCGCGTGACTCTGGAGCTGCAGTAGTTTCGAAATATAAAGGTCGTGTGGAACACGTAGAAGCACGTCAAATTAAAGTTCGCCGTATTGTTGAAGAAGGCGGAAAAGAAATCGAAACAGATTTAGATGTATACAAATTAGCGAAATTCGCACGTTCAAACTCTGGTACTTGTTACAACCAACGTCCAATCGTTGAAGCTGGTGACATCGTAACGAAAGGTGAAATCTTAGCAGATGGTCCTTCTATGGAACTTGGTGAGATGGCACTTGGACGTAACGTAGTTGTTGGATTTATGACTTGGGATGGTTATAACTATGAGGATGCTGTAATCATGAGCGAACGTCTTGTGAAAGACGACGTATATACTTCTATCCATATTGAAGAATATGAATCAGAAGCGCGTGATACGAAGCTTGGACCTGAAGAAATCACACGTGACATTCCGAACGTTTCAGATAATGCACTGAAAAACTTAGATGATCGTGGTATCATTTTCGTTGGAGCTGAAGTACGTGATGGTGACATCTTAGTTGGTAAAGTAACGCCTAAAGGGGTTACTGAATTAACGGCTGAAGAACGTTTATTACATGCAATCTTCGGTGAAAAAGCGCGTGAAGTACGTGATACTTCATTACGTGTACCACACGGTGCTGATGGTATCGTATTAGACGTTAAAGTCTTCAATCGTGAAGATGGCGACGAGTTACCACCAGGTGTTAACCAATTAGTACGTGTTTACATCGTTCAAAAACGTAAAATTCACGTTGGGGATAAAATGTGTGGACGTCACGGAAATAAAGGGGTTATCTCACGTATCTTACCAGAAGAAGATATGCCATTTATGCCTGACGGAACACCAATCGACATCATGTTAAACCCACTTGGGGTACCTTCTCGTATGAATATCGGACAAGTATTAGAGTTACACTTAGGTATGGCTGCTAAAAACTTAGGTCTGCATGTTGCGTCTCCAGTATTTGATGGAGCGAACGATGAAGATGTTTGGTCAACAATCGAAGAAGCTGGTATGGCACGTGACGGTAAAACAGTACTTTATGATGGACGTACTGGTGAACCATTCGATAACCGTGTATCAGTTGGTGTAATGTACATGCTTAAATTAGCCCACATGGTTGATGATAAGTTACATGCACGTTCAACTGGACCTTACTCACTTGTTACACAACAACCACTTGGTGGTAAAGCGCAATTTGGTGGACAACGTTTTGGTGAGATGGAAGTATGGGCACTTGAAGCTTACGGTGCGGCGTATACTTTACAAGAAATCTTAACGTACAAATCAGATGATACTGTAGGGCGTGTTAAAACTTATGAAGCAATTGTTAAAGGTGAAAACATTCCACGTCCAGGTGTTCCAGAATCATTCCGTGTACTTATGAAAGAGTTACAAAGTTTAGGTTTAGACGTTAAAGTAATGGATAACAAAGATGAAGAAATTGAAATGCGTGATTTAGAAGATGACGATTTCGTTGATTCTAAGATTAATATTGCTAAAGCGCCGATGCCAGAAGCTGAGATCACTGAATAATCACTGTCTCGGAAGAATTAACCGATGATTCGGCCGAGGCTGAATCATCTCTAAATTTCATTATGATATAGAAAAATTTTTAATATACTAAGGAGGTAGGGCTTTGATTGATGTAAATAACTTTCATTACATGAAGATAGGTCTCGCTTCACCTGAAAAAATCCGTTCTTGGAGTTTCGGTGAAGTTAAAAAGCCAGAAACAATTAACTACCGTACATTAAAACCTGAAAGAGATGGTTTATTCTGTGAGAAGATTTTTGGTCCGACAAAAGACTGGGAATGTAGCTGTGGAAAATATAAACGTGTACGTTACAAAGGTATGGTCTGTGACCGTTGTGGCGTTGAAGTAACAAAATCAAAAGTACGTCGCGAACGTATGGGTCACATTGAACTTGCAGCACCAGTATCACATATCTGGTACTTTAAAGGCATTCCATCACGTATGGGATTATTACTAGACATGTCACCACGTTCTTTAGAAGAAGTCATCTACTTTGCTTCTTATGCGGTAATTAATCCAGGGCCAACGGGTCTAGAGAAGAAAACGTTATTATCTGAAAGAGAATATCGTGAATACTATGATAAATTCCCAGGTCAATTTACTGCAAAAATGGGTGCTGAAGCGATTAAAGATTTACTTCTTGATATCGATTTAGATCAAGAGTTGCGTTCATTACGTGAAGAACTAGAATCTGCAACTGGTCAACGTTTAACACGTGCAATTAAACGTCTTGAAGTAGTAGAATCATTCCGTAACTCAGGAAATGATCCTTCATGGATGATTTTAGATGTACTGCCGATTATCCCACCTGAAATTCGTCCGATGGTTCAATTAGATGGTGGACGTTTTGCGACAAGTGACTTGAACGATTTATATCGTCGTGTCATTAACCGTAACAACCGTTTAAAACGTTTATTAGATTTAGGTGCTCCTGGCATCATCGTTCAAAACGAAAAACGTATGTTACAAGAAGCAGTTGATGCGTTAATCGATAATGGTCGTCGTGGCCGTCCGGTTACTGGACCAGGTAACCGCCCATTAAAATCTTTGTCACATATGCTTAAGGGGAAACAAGGTCGTTTCCGTCAAAACTTACTTGGTAAACGTGTAGACTACTCTGGTCGTTCGGTTATCGTAGTAGGACCTAACTTAAAGATGTATCAATGTGGTCTTCCTAAAGAAATGGCACTTGAATTATTTAAGCCATTTGTTATGAAAGAGCTTGTTGAACGTGAAATTGCTACAAACATTAAGAATGCTAAAGGTAAAATTGAGCGCATGGAAGCAGAAGTATGGGATGTGTTAGAAGATGTTATTCGTGAACATCCAGTACTGTTAAACCGTGCACCAACACTTCACCGTTTAGGTATCCAGGCGTTTGAACCAACATTAGTTGAAGGACGTGCAATTCGTCTTCACCCGCTTGTAACAACTGCTTACAATGCCGATTTCGATGGTGACCAAATGGCCGTTCACGTACCTTTATCAAAAGAAGCACAAGCTGAAGCACGTATGTTAATGTTAGCAGCACAAAACATCTTAAACCCGAAAGATGGTAAGCCAGTAGTTACACCATCTCAGGATATGGTACTTGGAAACTATTACTTAACATTAGAGCGTGTAGGTTCTATTGGTGAAGGTAAAATCTTTAAAGACGCAAATGAAGTTATCATGGCTTATGTGAATGGTTATGTTCATTTACATTCAAGAATCGCCGTTTATGCAGGGTCATTTAATAATCCTACATTTACAGACGAACAAAACAAACAGTTATTGTTAACATCTGTTGGTAAAGTAATATTCAATGAAATTATGCCGGAATCTTTCCCATATATTAATGAACCAACTTTATCTAACTTAGAAACAAGAACACCAGACAGATACTTTATCAATGCAACTGATATTACTGAAGAAGGACTTCTCAAATTATTGGATGAAACACCACTTGTTAGACCTTTTAATAAGAAATTCTTAGGTCAGATCATTGCAGAAGTATTTAATAAGTTCCATATAACAGATACTTCAATGATGTTAGATAGAATGAAAGACTTAGGATTTAAGTATTCATCACGTGCAGGTATTACTGTAGGTGTATCTGATATCGTAGTATTACCAGATAAGCAGGAAATTATTGATGCTGCAGAAGAGAAAGTAGATAGAGTTACAAAACAATTCACGCGTGGTTTAATTACTGAGAGTGAACGTTATGCAGCTGTTATCGAAATCTGGACAAAAGCAAAAGATGATATTCAAGCGAAGTTAATGAACTCTTTAGATGACTTAAACCCAATCTTCATGATGAGTGATTCTGGTGCCCGTGGTAACGCATCTAACTTTACGCAGCTAGCAGGTATGCGTGGACTGATGGCCAACCCATCTGGACGAATCATTGAGTTACCAATCAAATCATCATTCCGTGAAGGTTTAACGGTATTAGAATACTTTATCTCGACACATGGTGCCCGTAAAGGTCTTGCCGATACAGCACTTAAAACAGCCGATTCTGGTTACTTAACACGTCGTCTTGTTGACGTGGCACAAGATGTGATTGTTCGTGAACCGGATTGTGGTACAGACCGTGGATTACTTGTATCAGCGATTCGTGAAGGTTCAGAACTTATTGAACCATTTATTGAACGTCTTGAAGGTCGTTATTCAAGAGAGACAGTTAGACACCCAGAAACAAAAGAAATATTAGTCCAATCTAACGAATTAATCACACCTGAAATTGCGAAATCAATTGTTGATGCTGGCATTGAAGAAATGCATATCCGTTCAGCATTTACTTGTAATACACGTCACGGTGTATGTGAAAAATGTTACGGTAAAAACCTTGCAACAGGTGAAAAAGTTGAAGTTGGTGAAGCAGTTGGAACAATTGCTGCACAATCTATCGGTGAACCTGGTACACAACTTACAATGCGTACGTTCCATACAGGTGGGGTAGCCGGTGCCGATATCACTCAAGGTTTACCGCGTATTCAAGAGTTATTCGAAGCGCGTAATCCGAAAGGTCAAGCTGTAATTTCTGAAATTAACGGTGAAATCATCGATATTAATATCGTAAAAGATCGTATGCAAGAAATTAAAGTTAAAGGTGAAAATGAAGTACGTACGTACTTAGCGCCTGGTAACGCAAGACTTAAAGTTGAAATCGGTCAGAAAATCGCGCGTGGAGAAGTAATGACTGAAGGTTCAATTGAGCCTAAAGAGTTACTTGCAATCGCAGGTTTAAATGCAACACAAAGTTACTTACTAAAAGAAGTACAAAAAGTTTACCGTATGCAAGGGGTAGAAATTTCTGATAAACACGTAGAAGTAATGGTACGTCAAATGTTACGTAAAGTACGTATCATCGAAGCAGGAGACACTTCATTACTTCCTGGTGCATTAGTAGATATCCATACATTTACAGATGCAAACAGAAAAGTGTTTAAAGAAAGAAAACACCCAGCAACAGCGAAGCCAGTATTACTTGGTATTACGAAAGCTTCTCTTGAGACAGAAAGTTTCTTATCAGCAGCTTCATTCCAGGAAACAACACGTGTGTTAACGGATGCTGCAATTAAAGGTAAGCGAGATGACTTACTTGGACTTAAAGAGAACGTTATTATCGGTAAATTGATTCCAGCTGGTACAGGTATGAGACGTTACAGAGACGTTGAATATGATAAGGTTGTAGCAGAAACTGAAGAAACAACTGTTAATAATTAAGTGAAAGAAGACGAGACATTGAAGTGCACCCCTAAAGTTGAACCTTAAAATTCAACTTTAGGGGTGTTTATTTTGAATAAAAAGCATGATCTTGATTTTAAATTAAAACTAATCAAAGAATATAAAGAAGGAAATATTGGTTATGATTCATTAAGTAACAAATATGATATCGATCCTTCACAACTAAAAACATGGACTTACCAATTTGATACCTTCGGTATTGACGGTCTTATATCCAGTATGACCAGAAAGA
>NZ_JBVGOY010000094.1:0-244 GCF_058188655.1 Macrococcus sp. CoH-51_TC_04 | reverse complement strand
GCAAGATTGTGGGCGGTTCAACCACCACAAACTTGGGCACTATCAACTGGGCAGCAGGTGCACGGCAACCGACGTTCACTTTCTCGTCAGCGCAGACCCTAAATGCGACCGATGTGCTTATTGTGACAGCGGCGGCATCAGCAGACGCGAACCTAGCGAACGCGACGTTCACGCTGCGTTGTACAGCATCAGCGGCGTAAAACAAAAACCCCATCAGACGCGAATCTGATGGGGTTTTTCATTT
>NZ_JBVGOY010000093.1:0-245 GCF_058188655.1 Macrococcus sp. CoH-51_TC_04 | reverse complement strand
CCTTTCACCCCCTTTATCGCTACTCATGTCAGCATTCGCACTTCCGATACCTCCAGCACCCTTTACAAGGCACCTTCGCAGGCTTACGGAACGCTCTCCTACCATGCGTGCTAAGCACGCATCCGCAGCTTCGGTATATAGCTTAGCCCCGTTACATCTTCCGCGCAGGACGACTCGATCAGTGAGCTATTACGCTTTCTTTAAAGGGTGGCTGCTTCTAAGCCAACCTCCTGACTGTTTTAGCC
>NZ_JBVGOY010000092.1:0-245 GCF_058188655.1 Macrococcus sp. CoH-51_TC_04 | reverse complement strand
GAGGAAGGCCAACCCGGCATTCTCCTGCTCGATGAGATGCAGCGTTTTCGCACCATCGACGACGCTGGTAACGAGGTCAAGGTCGAGCGCTACCAAGATGTGTGGACGCTGCTCTCGGACGGCAAATTCTCCAGCGACTCGACCGTGTTTGCCGAGATCGAAATGATGCTGGCTTATCGCGAGAACTCGGTGCGCAAGATCGAAGAACCGTCAACCGATGATGACAAGGCAGAAGAGGACAAGAA